>JAGBSZ010000137.1 GCA_017631585.1 Bacteroidaceae bacterium | reverse complement strand
GTTATCTGCATGCAGAAGTTGATTTTACCTGTGAGAAAAAAGATGACAAAAAGCGTGCAGTGGCAACATATTACCTTCATGAACGCGAAAGGTATTTTGTTTCTGATATAACGTTGAATAGCGTTGACAGCGTGCTTTCTTCATATATTGATTTCTCCTCTGAGGAGTCGTTTTTGCGACCTGGCATGCCTTTCAGCGTGGATGGTATGGAACAGGAACGTAACCGTCTGACAAAACTGTTCAAAGATAAGGGTTATTATCGTTTTCAGAAGGATTATATAACATTCACTGCTGATACTACACATCATTCAAACAATGTGAATCTGACAATGAATATTGCTTTGCCGGTATATTCAACGGCCGATTCTGTTGTGATGCATAAAGAGTATCGTATTGGCAATATTTACTATGTATGTGGAGTGGGAATGCGCTATGATGATGAGGTGTTGTCAAAGTGTGATACCTTGAATTACCATGGATATAATATCATCTACAAGGGGAACACCATTGTGCGTCCGGGTGTGTTGGTGGAAAATACATTCTTTCAACCGGGCGATATATATTCACAAAGCAACGTTGACCGTACATATAACTCTTTTGCTCAGTTGACAGCTGTCAAATATACAACAATTCGTATGGTTGAACACCCAGACACAGCGTTGCTCGATTGCTATATAGTTTTTGACCGCAATAAACGTCGTTCTGTTGGGTTTGAGCTTGAAGGTACAAACACTGCCGGAGATTTGGGTGCGGCGGCATCAATAACATTCTCTGACAAGAATCTTTTTAAGGGGTCGGAGCAACTCTCATTGCGTGTGTTCGGCGCGTATGAGGCTATTTCCAATCTTAGCGGTTACACCGGAAATACATATCTTGAATATGGTGCCGAGGTGAGCCTGCGCCTTATCGGTGGTATTCCTCAGGCTTTTGTGCCTGCCGAGAAACGTATGTTGCTCTCTTCGTCGTTGTTCTCTTTGAAGTTCAACACGCAGGAACGTCCGGAATTTGCTAGACGAATATTGTCCGGTTCGTGGAGCTATATGTGGAGTAAAAGAAAAGAGGACCAGCACAAGATTGACCTCATAGACCTGAACTATATTTATGTGCCCTGGATTTCAAACACTTTCAAGGAGGTGTATCTTGACAGTGTGTCGAACAGAAATTCAATTCTCAAATATAACTATGAGAATCTGTTGATTACTAAATTTGGCTATACATACTATTACAACTCGTCGCACAATAACAGCAACCGTTTTCAGCGTGTTGTATATTCGTTCCGTGCCAATGCTGAGTGTTCGGGTAATATGCTTTATGGTATAAACCGTGCTTTTGGAGGAGCAAAGAATGAAGACGGGCAGTTTACTCTGCTTGATATCGCTTATGCGCAATATGTGAAGAGTGACTTTGATTTTGCAATGCGTGTCAATATGGATACGCGTAATTCCATTGTTTTCCATTTGGGGCTTGGTGTTGCATATCCTTATGGTAATTCCCGTGTGTTGCCGTTTGAAAAACGTTATTTCTCGGGTGGTGCCAACGGTATGCGCGGATGGACTGTGCGTACTCTTGGTCCGGGACGATACCGTAACGAAGGACGAAGTATTGACTTTATTAACCAATCGGGTGATGTAAAGCTCGATTTGAATATGGAATACCGTACATTCCTGTTTTGGAAGATTCACTCTGCAGTGTTTGTTGATGCAGGTAATATCTGGACAATCCGCGAATATAAGGAGCAACCGGGTGGACAGTTCAAATTTGCCACTTTCTATAAGGATTTGGCTCTTTCGTACGGTATTGGTTTCAGGTTTGATTTCGGCCTGTTCGTTTTCCGCCTTGATGGTGCGATGAAAGCGATAAATCCTGCATACGAAGGCAGGGAGAGATACCCAATCATATGTCCGCGTTTCCGCCGTGACTTTGCATTGCATTTTGCAATAGGCTATCCGTTCTGATGTATGATGCTGTTTTTTTTGAAGAAGAAAAAATTATATAATGGAGATTAGATTTATGAGTATTGGCAGCGGAAGCTGCGGAAATTGTTATTACATTGGGGTAGGGGATTACGGTATCCTTATTGATGCCGGAATACCTTCAAAGACCATAAGAACCGTTCTTAAAAAAGAAGGGATTGCTTTTGAAAGTATATGTGCGATGTTTGTGACGCACGACCATGCCGACCATATAAAGTCTTTGGGTGTAATATCTTCAAAGGCGAATATTCCTGTTTATGCTACACGTGAGGTACACGAAGGAATAACAAAGAACTATTGTGTGTCGAAGCCTATCGAGCCTGCATACGTAAGGTATATCACAAAAGAGGAGAGCATAACTCTGCGCGATATTGTCATAACTCCGTTTGAGGTACCTCACGACGGTAGTGACAATGTTGGATATTTTATTGAAGTGGGTGACAAAAAGTTCTGTATTGCAACCGACCTGGGTGAGATAACGCCTGTTGCTTCGTATTACATAGACCAGGCGAATTATCTTGTGATAGAGTCGAACTATGAGGAGCAGATGCTTGCTATGGGGCGTTATCCCGAGTTCTTGAAGATGCGCGTTTCGAGTTCGCGTGGTCATATGAGCAATCAGGCTACAGCAAAATATCTTGCATCGCATTTCAACGAGCATCTGAAATATATATGGTTGTGTCACCTGAGTGAGGAAAACAACCATCCCGAACTTGCATACAAGGCTGTAGCTATGGAGTTCGGTGATTATGGTATAATACCGGGTAAAGATGTGCAGTTGGTTGTGTTGAAACGAACTGTGCCATCGCAGATGTATCGTCTTTGATAATTGAATTGTAAACATTGATAAATAAAATAACAGATTATGAATTTTGTACAGGAACTTAAATGGAGAGGCATGATTCAGGACATGACTCCCGGAACCGAAGAACAGTTGCAGAAAGAGATGACAAGCGCATATCTCGGAATAGACCCTACAGCCGACTCTTTGCATATCGGTCACCTTGTAGGTGTTATGATGTTGCGTCATTTCCAGTTATGCGGTCACAAGCCTATCGCTCTTATCGGTGGTGCTACAGGTATGATTGGTGACCCTTCGGGTAAATCAAAAGAGCGTGTGCTTATTGACGAGGAGAAGTTGCGCCACAATCAGGAGGCGTTGAAGAAACAACTTGCACGTTTCCTCGACTTCGACAGCGATGCTCCCAATGCCGCTATTCTTGTGAATAACTACGATTGGATGAAGAACTTCTCATTCCTCGACTTTATACGTAACATCGGTAAGATGATTACCGTAAACTACATGATGTCTAAGGACTCTGTAAAGCGTCGTCTGTCGGGCGAGGCTGGTACAGACGGTATGTCATTCACTGAGTTTACATATCAGCTGTTGCAGGGATACGACTACGTTCATCTTAACGAGACTCACGGATGCAAGCTCCAGCTTGGTGGTGCAGACCAGTGGGGTAATATCACAACAGGTACAGAGATGATTCGCAAGATGTCGGGCAATGAGGTGTTTGCTCTCACATGTCCTCTTATCACAAAGGCTGACGGCAAGAAGTTCGGTAAGACTGAGCAGGGTAATATATGGCTCGATAAACGTTATACATCGCCTTACCGTTTCTATCAGTTCTGGTTGAACGTTAGCGATGAGGATGCCGACAAGTATATCAAGATATTTACATCAATCTGCCGCGAGGAGATTGAGGCTCTTGCCGCTGAGCATGCTCAGGCACCACACATGCGTCTGTTGCAGAAACGTCTTGCAAAAGAGGTTACAGTGCTTGTACACGGTGAGGAAGAGTACAACAAGGCTGTTGAGGCTTCAAACATATTGTTCGGTAATGCTTCGACCGACGCTTTGCGTTCTCTCGACGAAGATACACTGCTTGCCGTGTTCGACGGTGTTCCGCAGTTTGAGGTTGCTCGCGAGGTTATCGAGGCTGGTGTAAAGGCTGTTGACCTTACAACAGACAATGCGGCAATCTTTGCCTCTAAGGGCGAGATGCGTAAACTTGTTCAAGGCGGTGGTGTTTCTGTAAACAAAGAGAAACTTGCTGCTTTCGACCAGGTTATAACAGCAGAGAATTTGCTTAACGATAAGTATATCCTTGTTCAGAAAGGCAAGAAGAACTATTACTTGATTATTGTAAAGTAATAAATCGGTATCATAAAAAAGCAAGTAGGGTGACCCAAAAGGTCACCCTACTTTGTGAGAAGTTGAATAAAAAGAGCTATTTTTAGGCTTGCGAAGCCCGAAAAAGCACAGTTTACTAAGCGTAAATGAGCATTTTGAGGGCGAGTATAACAACAAAAGAGCCTTTTTAGTCAGCTTCCTTGTTGTTTATGTTATCTGTGCTTTATTGGCAAGATGTTTCGTTGTTGCACTTGACCTCCTCGTAGTATTTTGCTATTACCGCCTGATAGTATGGTGCTATCCATAGCCCAGGAATAAATAACAAAATACCTGACAAAAGAAATAGTCCAAACATTCCCAATCCAATAAGGAACAGATTCATCTTGTGTCCGTAAGTCATCTTCATACTCTGTTCAATGGCTTCATTTGCTGTTAATTCAGGATTGTCTGCCAATATGTATGGTGCAAAAGTGTATGATATTCCTTTGATAATGCCTGGAACAAATAATAACAAGGTCCATAAAAATATATAGATATTTGTCAATAGCATCAATCCTACGCTTTTCCAATAATATTTGGCATTGAATGTTGAGAACATAGCCTCGATACTCAATTCCTGAGTGCCACGTACATGGTGTAGGTATGCCATCATAATTCCTATGCTGAGAGGGTATGAAACAAATATGGCGGGTATATAGTATATTGCAGAGCAAATATAGCTGATTGCTGATGCAATTAGTGTAATGCAGACAGCTGTTCCCCAATTGCCTTTCATTAACGAAAGGGCTTCCTGTCGAATTTGTGAATTCGTTTTCATTGTATAATGTTTTAGTGAGGTTCCATAGTTTATATTTACCATCACCAAGTAGCCGGAACCTATTTATGCTATTGCCGACGGAGTTATCGTTGCAAAAGTAGGATTTTTTCAGAACAATTTAAATGATTTTTCAAAATTTTGGTTACTTGCAAGAATGACGGTAACAAAAAAAGACAGCTACCGAAGTAACTGTCTTTTGTACGCCGTCAGGGACTCGAACCCTGGACCCATTGATTAAGAGTCAATTGCTCTACCAACTGAGCTAACAGCGCAACTCTCTCTTTGTTTAAGCGATGCAAAGGTACGGATAATTTTTGATTATGCAAACCTTTTTGCAACTTTTTTTTAAGTTTTTTTTATCGATATTGATAAAGTGTTGATTATTAGTAACAAAAGAAAAAAGATTTTTTTTATCATTTTTCGGACGTGACTTTTATTAGAACCATCTTCTTCTCTTTTTTGGTTGTGGCTCCGGTTCTGTTTTTTCAGAGTATATATCTTTCCAGGTTTTGTTGTATTTTATCATCTTGTATATATTCCCCCAGTCGGGTAGTCCGCCAATGTTGCGGTCGTCGATGAATATATCGGCATTTACTTTTGCGTATTCTTCTCCGGCTTCTTCCTCGGGGAAACTCTTGTTTACTGCATAGAACTCTATTCCGCGTTCTTTGCACCATTCTACGGCGTCCTGGAGTAATTTGCCACGTCGCACAGTCCATAAAATCACTTGGTGCTGTTCTTCAATCAACTTGCGTATGTATGTTGTGGCAAATGGAATCTCACTACCTATTTCGGGATATTCATGGTTGACAATGGTGCCGTCAAAATCTATTGCTATAATCATGGTCGTATGTTTAAAACTGCGCTAATATAGGTATAATTTATTGATTTTTATATAAATCCTTCAAAAATTATTGCTGCGCCCACAGTCATGCATCCTGCAACAGCAACTGAAAGACTGCTCATAGCTCCTTCAACCTCGCCAATCTCCATTGCTTTGGCTGTTCCCATCACATGTGTTGCAGTGCCTATTGCTATGCCTGTGGCTACCGGGTGCTTAATACCGAATAATCGGCATATACCGGCTCCGGCAATGTTGCCGAACAAGCCTGTTATCATTATTGCTGAAACAGTGATGGCTACGTATCCGTTGAGTTCTTCGGATAGTCCTATGCCTATGGCTGTTGTTATCGACTTGGGGAGCAGTGTTACATATTCGGTATGTCCAAGGTGAAAGAGCAGTGCCATTGCGAAAATTGATATGAAGCTTGTAAGCACTCCCGATGCAATGCCTACAAGTATTGCAGTAAGGTTCTTTTTGAGCAATCTTACCTGTTCGTATAAAGGTATTGCCAATGCCACTGTAGCCGGTGTCAAAAGGTAGCTTAAATATTTTGCACCGTTGTTATATTGTTGGTATTCTATCCCTGTGAGCAGTAGGGTGCAAATGGTTATCGTTATTGCCATGAGCAACGGGTTGAAGAGGAAAAAGTTGCATCTTTTCTTGATATATGTTCCTATCAGATATGCTCCGACGCTTATTCCCACACCAAAGAACAGTGAGTTCTCCAAAATCTCTTTCATTGCTTGTCCTCCTTATTCTTTAGCTTGATTATGAATTGTGTGACATGTCCGGTAAACACCATTACGAGTACTGTTGATACAAGTGATATAACAATTATGGCAGTAAGGAATTCCTGCATTACGCTCCACGATTCAAGCAGTCCCACTGTTGCAGGGATAAACATCATGGGCATTATATATATAAGGAATTTGCCGGTTTCCTTTACTGCCGACAGTTTTATCAATCCTGTACACAATGCAGTGAAAAGTATCACCATGCCGTATATGCTTGCCGGGATGGGCAAAGGTATAATGCGGTTCAACAACTCGCCGATAAGCGAAAAGGCTATTATTATTTCAAATTGGACAATGTATTTCATGATACTTGTGTAAATATTGTGCAAAATTACGATTTTTAATTAATCTTTTGCTAAAAGAGGCTGCTAAAAAGATAGCAGCCTCCGGTGGATAATGTATTCTTCGTTTTGTTTTACTTTTATTTTTTAATCACCATATATTCTGTTACAGCTTCGTATGTGTAAGGAATAAAACGATATACTCTGCATAGTGCTATGCTGTAACTCTCTGTTGCGAGCATATCCACTTTTACAGGAAGGCTGTCGGAACTTTTTGCTTTTGCCTTTAAAGTGGCGATATCTCCCTTGGTTGTCATGTTTATAACCTTGTCGAGTTCGTTTTGCTCAAAGAACAGCTCGTGTTCTTGTAGCTTTTCTCCTGTAGTGGCATATATCAGCTCTTTGTCGCCTGTAAGTGATTTTATAACGCCGATTACCAGCAAAACAAATGCAATGAGCAACATCGGCATCTTTGCTCCGTTTTCGTTGTTCATGCTCAGTGCTATGGCAAATGAGGCTATTGAAGCCGCGAACAGCAATAATGCTATAATCGGTTTTCTTCTTTTTGATATTATATTGTTGTTGTCAAGAATATTCTTCTCTATTTCTGTATTCATGGTTTTTTATTATTTAGTTGTTATACAATAAGTGTAAAGGTTACCTTTTGCCAAGGCAACCAGATTGATTGTGATATGTTATATAACTGCTAAATAATGATATGCCGTAAGGCGTAAATGTAGTAACCCCGTGAATGGCGGGCTGTTGCTACTGCCTTGTGGCACGAAACCGTCAGGTGGTCTTGATTGTTGAAGTTTTGTGATAAATGGTATGATGCACCGGACTTGTTGCCCGATATACGTTTATGCGTAGGTTGCTCGCTGTTTCGCTTTATTGCGTTGTGCTCCGTCGGTTGTGTTTGTACAGAGCGATACTTTCTCAACTCGTCGGCAAACTCCGATATCTCATTTTCCAAGCCATATTCACTTATTGTATATTCCCGTTGCTTAGTGTCGTTGCATGGGGTTGCTGTGCTACTGCTTGAAAATGCAAGCAGCATCACTGTTAGCAGGAATATGACTTTAGAATACTTCATGGGGTAGTCTCTCCGTTTTACAACTTTTCTTTGATTTCTTCTTATATTTCTCCAACTCCAAGGTCGGTGTTGTCGATAAGAATTTCTATTCTATCGTCGTCCTTTATTTGAGGATAAACCTCTTTGATAAACCATTTTACCAGTTCCTCGTCGCGTTTTACAGCAGTGCTGTTGTTGCAAAAGAGATTAACGCTGAAATATTCAAAATGCTGTTTGGCGGTGGCTATGTCGCTCAAAATTCTCTCTTTGCTGTCGCCTTGGGTGCAACAGAGCAGGCATACACCTTTAAAATGTTTCGCAACGTCGGTGGCTGTTACATTGTCGGGTACACCTTTGTTCCAGCTTTTGCGTAGCTGTGCATCGAAACTCTCGATTCCGCAACGGAATTTCACCGTAGTCGGAGCAAACTGTTTGGCGAACTCTGTGAGCCTGTTGCGGTACATGTAGTGCGCCTCGAACCATAACTCCTCTATTCCTTTTTCAGCAACAATATCTTTTATGTAATTGATTGTATCTTCATCAAGTTCCATTGCCGAGCCTGAATTGATGATGTCAAGCCTCTTGTATTTGCCGGTAACGCGGTCGAGAACAGCCTTGTTCGTGGCAAATGGGGTAGGGCTTGCATCGCTGTGGTAGTCGCAGAAGGTACACATGCCCCAACGGCAACCGTGTCCCTGCAACAGCAGGAACTCGCGTGGCATTTTGGTGTCTATGAGTGAATAACGGTCCATTGGTTTTCTTAAAGTATGGTAAAGATAATACTTTTTTAGGAGAGTTATGCGTTTGTTGGGGAAAAGTGTAGGGGGAGAATCCATTCAATGGCGGTAAAACTTGCGATTGTAAGTTTTACCGCCATTGAATGGAATGTAATTTCTTAACTCTGTTAATTTTGGCAAGGATTGTTGCTTCGCAATCGCCACCCAAGCGGTGCCACCTTTCGGCACTGCGCTTGACCTATGGCTCTGCGATTGGCTCGGTGGGAATAACAAAAAATGGAACCGATTGGTTCCATTTTTTGTTATTCCCATTCGACTAGAGCTGTTAAATTATTGCTTAATATTTTAACTTTATTATCAATACTTTAACACAAAATTTTGCCTTTAATTAAGCAAACTGGTGTCAATAACTGGTGTCGAAAGTGTTATAAATACCAACTGTTAAGTATTCTTTGTATAAGTGAATGAGCATATTCTATTGCTTCATCTTCGGATATTTCTTTGCGTTCTTCATATCCCCAATCATTTGTGAACTCCATATCAACGACGAATTGTGCTTCTTCTTTTTTAAAAGATTTTGCCCATTCGTTGAAACCTACAGGTTCGTTTGCTTCTAGATTGTTTATAGTCTCTGTGATATATGTAACTAACCACTTATTCAATTCTGTTTCTATCTTTATCATAGTTTTGATGTATTTGTTAAATTTTATTTATAAATCTTCTCCGTTTGGTCTGTTGTTGGGATTATCATAATACAGACCAATGTTGTATTTGCCATAACTTTCGTGTATCATAAACCAAACACTACCTGTAAGATTTTTTCTCTCATTTTCACCTACAAATAATGCAAGGCGTCTAAATAACTCTCTTTCTTTATCATTATTGAAATTAAGGCTATTTAAATCCATAGTTTTTAATATCTCGATTTCTTCTTCGGTGAATAGAGATAGAAATTCTTGCTGTAAAGCCAATGTG
>JAGBSZ010000136.1 GCA_017631585.1 Bacteroidaceae bacterium | reverse complement strand
TCACACCTCGCCGCTCGCTGCTTGTCGCAATGTTTGGGGCGGCAAGAACTCGCTGCGCTCAAACATCATGCCGCCTGTTTCCAAGCATTGCTCGGCTGCTCGCTGTGCCTCCCAACGCTGCCCTTCCGCCGTTGGCGGGGAGTTACCTTTGCTATGTATTAGATATCTCCCATACGGTAGAATGACAGCTTCGCGATTTGCTTTACTTACTTTATTGTATTCCGCGTTCCTGTCATCCTGAGCAAAGCGAAGGATCTCAAAAAACAATGAAAAAGAGATGTTTCGCTACGCTCAACATGAACAATGCTGGTGTTTCCGAGTTTCTGTAATTTTATATTTGTACTGTCATTGACTCGTTTTGCTTTTCGCAACCCAAACGGCATAACCTGCGGCTATGCTACGTTTGACCTGTTGCTGCAAAACTCGTCGATAACAAAACCGTGTTTTGTAATTTTATATTTGTACTGTCATTGGCTGGTTCATTTATTCGCGACCCGCACGGCATGCATTTCATCCATGCAACGTGCGACCAGACGCTAATGAACCCGCCGATTACAAAACCGTGTTTTGTAATTGTCTTTAGCCTCTGCGTTGGATTTTTCAACGGTGCCGTTCCGCCTTCGGCGGGGAATTACCTTAAGCGGGCGAAAATCATGCTTGTTTGAGCTTTTGCTGCAAGCATGAGTAATTAAATATAGGATGAACTTTTCCCTGCGGAACTTGCACGTGCGCGGCGTGGAGGTTCCTTCCTGCCTGGGTGAGCGCTGGAAGACTTGTTTCCAGTGTCTTTTTGTCGCTGCTTTTCTTTATTATTTACACCCCAAACCTGTATATGTTATTGATATTTACTTTGCATGTCAATGTTGTAAAATATTCAACATTAATATGTAGCGTATGTTAAATAATGGTTTTGTGTAAAGAAAAAATCAAAAATGTTCTTTGATATTTATTTTGATTATTTAACTTTGTGCTCTAAAATCCTGTTTTATGCCATAATGGTTAAGGGCAAGAAGGGATTGCCTCCTGTGTCACTTGGTATGGAACAGAAGGCGTTCCCGCCAAAATGTTATTCTGGACGAAGCCGTCGCATCCCGAATCAGCACAGAACAGAGCTACTTCGCTTTGCCCGGTATGACAAGCCCCGCCGGGGCAACAGCTATAATATTGCCAAGAACAAAAATTAAAACAAAATAATACAATCAATTAACAAAAACATTTACTTATGAATGTTGCATAGCAACATCGACGATGCCGACAGCTGTTAGTCGCGCGAAGCACGGAAAGGTCGTGCCGCGCGGGTTGCGTCCAAGGCGGCATCGTCAAAAAGTAAGAAATAAAGTTTAAAACAAAATAACTCAATTAATTAACTAAAACATTTATTTATGAGAAAGTATCTCTTTTCAATGCTTGCGATGGCAACAATGCTTTTTGCAGCATCCTGTACACAGGAGGACGATTTCCGCGGAAACGACGGAAACGAGGTAGAGGCACTCTTTACAGTTGAGCTTCCCGCCGGTGTAGCAACCCGTGCTGCCGGTGACGGTACAACAGTTAATAAGGTAAAGTGTGTAGTCTATGAGTTCTTCGGCAACGACCAGAAGGAAGTTCTCGGCGAGCTTACCAAAGTTGTAGACATCACCGGTAAGGCAGCAACCTACAACACCCGTCTCATCAAGGGTCGTGCTTACCGCGTTGTATTCTTTGCTTACAACGAAGCAGCCAATGCATACAACCTCGATGACATGGAGAACATCACCTTCAACTCTCCTATCAACTCAAACAAGGAGAACCGTGATGCCTTCACAGCCTATGTAGACGTTACAGCAACAGAGAGCCTCAACGTCATCAAGAAGCCCGTAACCCTGAAGCGTCCATTCGCTCAGCTCAACGTCGGTTCTACAGCAGCCGATACCGAGGCTGCACGCAAGGCTGCCGGTGTTGCCGCAGGCGAGGACGTGATGAGCAAGAGCTACATCAAGGTAACAGGCGTTTACAACACATTTGATGCTTTTGCAAGCGTAGCAAAGGGTACTCCTGCAACCATGGAGTATGCTATGAGCGATGTACTGACAGAGTCACTCTCTGTTGACGGCGTAGATTACACCTATGCAGCAATGAACTACATCCTCGCAGGTGAGAAGACAACCACAAATGTAACCTTCAACTGGGAGGATGCCGAGGGTAACCAGAACGCCGAGAACGTAGTATGGGCAAACGTTCCATTGCAGCGCAACTACCGCACAAACATCATTGGTTCAGTGCTCACCAACCCTGCTGAGTTCAACATCACAATCGATGCAGAGTTCAAGGGCGAACACCTGATCACTGCCAAGGTGAGCACAGTCCTCGACCTGCAGAATGCAATCAACAATGCAAAGCCCGGTCTCAACGTAATCAGCTTCAACAAAGACATCGTAGATGTAACAAGAGCTGATGCTGCAGGTCCTGTAGAAATCATCATCCCACAGGTAGAGGGCGTAGATTACATCATCGACGGTTGCGGCTTTAAGTTCAGCGGCAGATTCTCTATCCACGGCAATTCACGCCACACCGGTGCCGAGACACTGACCTTCAAGAACATCAACTTTGTTGCAACAACAGCAGGTGACTTCATCAGCTGCGACTGGACCGACAATGCACGTCGCTACGCCCACAACGTAACCGTAGAGGATTGTACCTTCACAGGTGTTGACGGAGCCGACGTAGTGGGTATGCGTTTCCGCCAGTGCTACAACATCACAGTAAAGAACGTAAAGGCAGAGAACCTCTTCTTGCTCCTTTGGTCAACAGGCGGCAACAACGTTACTGTAGATGGTGCCAAGGCAAACGTCAAGTATGGTATCTCTTTCGGTGATACAAACAATGTAGTTGTGAGAAACTCAGAAATCACAGCGACAGGCGCTTACAGCTACGCAGTACGCGTTGACGCCAAGAGCGCATACAACGCAGCAATCAGCACCTCAACACTCAAGGCTGTATGCCCTGTAATCGTACGTTATGCAACTGCAGCCTATACAATGGCACTCGACGGCAACACAATAGAGAAGACTGGCAACTATGACGTAGTTGTAACCAACGGCAACTATGGCGAGGCTGCACACGCTCTTGCACTCCCTACCGGAGCATACACACTCACCGGCGCCGAGGGCTATGTGGTATATCCTTCAATCGTATGTGTATCAACAGCCGCTGAGTTGCAGCATGCACTCGACAATGCATTCGTCGGCAACAACGTAATCAACTTTGTAGCGGACATTGCTGGCGATGTAACCATTACAGAGAAGAAAGGAAACCGCAAGAACTTCATCATTGACGGTTGCAATTATAAGTACGATGGTACTATAAACGTATACGGTGAATCGGAAAAGGGTGAGGAGACTCTCCTTATCAGGAACGTAAACTTCGAGACTTCTACAGCTAATCGCGATTTCATCTCTTCGGCCGACCCTGAGAATGGCTCTAATACCTGGCGTTATGCAAACAACGTGACAATAGAGAATTGTACATTCACAGCCGTTGAGGGTAGTCCTGCGGAACACACATCAGTAGGTGTCAGAATGAATAAGGCATACAACGTTGCATTGAACGGATGTACAGGTACAAACCTCCACTCACTGTTGCAGGCAGAAAGCTGCGATACCGAAATTACAGTGGATGGTGCTACCGTTGTAAACGGCAAGAACGGTCTCTCGTTCAACAATACAAGAGTCGCTTCAATCTCAAATTCAAACATTGAATCAGTAGTTGAGGGCGGTTACGGTATACGTCACAAGGGCGAGGTTGACGGCTATGCATTGAACATCAATGGCTGTTCAATCAAGGCATTCGTTCCGGTGCTTGTACGCAACATGAAAGCAAACGGCTATGCTCTCACATTCACAGGCGAGAACACCCTGACTCCAAATAATGAGGATGAGGGTTATCAGGTTGTGCTCAGCAATACCGATTACGATGGTACACAGGAACTCGTTAAGCCTACCGGTACTTTCACTTTGACCGGCGCCGAGGGCTTTGTTGTCTATCCTTATATAGTGAAGGCTGCTTCATGGGCTGCATTTACAAAAGCTCTTGCCGACGGTGCAAGCAACATTGTTTTGGCAAGGAATATTGCATATGACAATTCTTACGACCTGACAAAGGATGTGACAATTGATCTCAATGGCAAGACTTTGGAAATAAGCACCCCAGGTAAGATGCTGAATTTCAAGGCTAATGTGTCTATTAAGAACGGAAATCTCCACAGCTTGGTGTATGCTCAGTCGGGCAATGTAACCCTCTCTGATATCAACTTTGGCGGTAATATTGCGTACGTAGGTTCTGCTCAAGGTGTGATAACCGTAAGTAGTGCCAACGTTCTGGTTGAGAGATGTAATATGAAAAATGTAAAGAAATCTGGCACTACAAAGCCAAGAAGTCTTTCTACAGAAGGCAGATCAAGTGGCTCTTTGATTTTTAGAGATTGTGATTTCAAAAATAGCAATCTCGATAGACCCTATATCAATCCTCTTAATAATAATGCTGCTCTGGAAATTACTAATTGTGCCCTATATTCAGGAGCCAGCAACATTGATCTGGGTGCGTCATATGTATGGAGCAATTTGAACCTTACAGGTTGTACCGGTGGCTTTACATTTACTATTTCTCGTAAAAGTACAAGCTTGACAGAGGAGGAGTTGTCGGTTTATAGGGCAATTAAGTCAAATAACAGTGGTTCCAAGAGATTTATCTTCTCAGATGGAGAGAAAAATAATCTCTAAATCTCTTCTGAAAAAAGACTATTATGCTGGTTCAAATAAAAACATTGACTAAAACCGGCATAACAAGTATTTGATTTTTGAGTGCAGCTTTTTGGAGCTGCACTCTTTTTTGTAGATGTTGTAATGTAACCCTCCGCCAAAGTACATTCAATAAATCAGCCGCACTGACAGGGACTACCTGCCAGTGCGGCTGTTGATTGTTGACTTGAGTATGATATAAGAGCCGGTGATAATATTGATGTTGACTCCGGCATGGCTTGTCATCCTTTAGCCCTACAGGCGGCTGCCTACCGGTGCCGTCAGGGAAATTACTAATGCTTGCTGCAAAAGCTTACACAAGCTTGGTCTTCGCTCGCTTAAAGTAATTCCCCGCCAACGGCGGAAGGGCAGCGTTGGGAGGCACAGCGAGCAGCCGAGCAATGCTTGGAAACAGGCGGCATGATGTTTGAGCGCAGCGAGTTCTTGCCGCCCCAAACATTGCGACAAGCAGCGAGCGGCGAGGTGTGA
>JAGBSZ010000135.1 GCA_017631585.1 Bacteroidaceae bacterium | reverse complement strand
TATTATGTCGTTCTTCTAAGGCGTAGCGCAGCGCGCGCAGCCTGCCAATATAACACTATCTTAAGAGGACTTTTTTTAATACATAATATTTTTATTAGGTAAAATGATAAATTTTTCCAAAAAATGTCCCCTTAAATCCTTATTTATGAAAATAGTAAATAATCATATAATTTATTCTTATTATGATAGACAATAAAGGAACAATAGAAGTTACTCCCGGAGTAAACTATATTAATGATTGGAGAGATAATACCGGGAAATATGTACTGGACGATATTATACGTGTCGGTAAAGTTATAATAAACAAAGTGGTTACAGGGTGTGGCTTTACTACCTATAGCCTGAGCAATGCTCTTGATACGATACTTGTCTCGCCACGATTAAAACTTATATTGAATAAGATGGAGCAGTTTAACAAAGACGAACCGCTCTGTTACTACTTTAACCGCGAGAAGGGATACGATGGTAAACAGAAGACAATCGATGAACTGGAGAATGAATTTACTTTATACCAATATGAATGCAAACAGAACCAAAGACCGTTGAAGATACTTGTGACATACGATTCGTTTTGTACGCTTGCCTCAATGCTCGAAAGGTACGGTATTGACATCAGTAAGAAGTTTAATATCACAGTCGATGAATCACACTGTCTCATAAAGGATATAAAACTGAAAGAGTATAACAACAAAAGTGTTCTGTCAACCTTTATAGACAGACTGTTCAGATATAAGAACGTGCTGTTTATTTCCGCAACGCCAATAATTGATTATATGCAGGAGATAGAGCATTTCAGAAATGACCATGTATCTTATTACGAACTTTCATGGAGCAATATAGAACAGGTTATACAAAGAACTTTCAACTGCAATAGCGCTCTTAATGCCTTTAACCAGATATATACAAACTACGTCAAGCATCAAAGAGTGTTCGATGTAATATATTTCCCTGATGGCAACGCCCTATATAGTTATGAAGGAGTGGTGTTCTTGAATAGCGTAAAGGAAATATGTGGCATCCTACGTAAATATATAGTCAAAGAACAACTGATAAACCCTGATGATGTTACAATAATATGTGCCGATAATAAAGAAAATCTCAGGGAACTGCATAAAGTACACAGAAAACTCTGTATTGCAAACTCAATACCCAAGGCGGATGAACCTCACACCACCTGGACATTTGTTACTCGTACAGCCTTTGAAGGAGTTGATTTCTATAGTCCATCGGCAAGCACATACGTTATTGCCAACTATAATGTATCGAGCCTTTCTTTGGACATTGCATCAGATATACCACAGATAGTAGGTAGACAGAGAAGAAAGGATAATCCGTTTAGGAATACCTTACATCTGTTCTATAAAGACAACAAACAGCAACTCTATGATAATGAGTTTGTAGCATCACAAAATTATAAGAAGCAAGAGAGCCAAAATCAAATAGCTATATGGAATAGTGCTCCTTTGGAATGCAAGCAGATTGCACTGAACAATATTGATACATATATAAAACACAACCCAAATGAGCTTTATATTACTACAACAAGCGGTGAACCTGTAATAAATAATCTGCTCATCGTTTCGGAGCGTTACTGTTACGATGTAATAAAGAATCATCATCAATGGTTCATTATGTCATCAAACTCTTACGGAAGAACTTATTCAATGCCTGTGCAAGAACTTAAAGATAGATTAAGCATAGCAAAATCCCTTGCAGATGCTTTAAGAGTAGCATACGATTATTTTGTTTCTGCAGATAACGCTTTGAAAGCAGACTATTTTATAATGCTACGCAATGAGGAATATAACGAAATTGGTTATTATTACAGCAATCTTCCTGCTGAACATATTAGAGCGTGTGGCTTTAATAGCACAAAGTTGGATGAGGCCATTAATAACAATAATGCCGAGTTTGATATCCGAATGCGGCTCTCACAATATTTTGAACTTAATGGGGTGTATACCAGGGAAGAGGTTAAAGGGAAACTACAACTGATTTATAATGAACTTGGGCTTAAAATGACAGCAACAGCTACCGACCTTGAAAAATATGTAAATTGTATTCAATGCAAAAAGAATGGTTCGAGGGCATATAAGTTGTTGCCTGGCTAACCGATTGACCGCGCTGTAACAGGTGCGGTTATTTTTTTTTGTTGTAGAATATAATAAGATGGGCTTTGTTGACGGGGAATAAAACTGTGAAATTTTGATTTTTGTGATAAGTAGGATTGTTAGAAAACTTTATGGACGGTCTTTCTTCTAAAGCATAAAGAAGTTGTTTCCTATTAAATTAATACCTAACTTTGTCTATGCTTAAAAATAGGTAAAAGGAGGTGTATTTTATTATGTAACAGTGATTTATGTTGATTTTCCGGACGGTGTCGTACACCGTCACAAAACCGTCGCAAAAATAGTCGTTTTTGGGCGTTTTTATAGTAAAAATAGGGGTAAATCAGCTTATACCGTCACAAGAAAAATTGAGCATTAAATTACAACTTTCATTAGGGTAGTAGTGTTGAAGTTTACAAGTCGATTGCATTGAAAAGGGGAATAAAAAAGAGAGTCACCCTAAAAAGGATAACTCTCTCTAAAATATTATAAATCAATAAGATTTACTTGCTCAATGCACCTGCGATATCAACTGCGATTGCAACAGTTGCACCAACCATTGGGTTGTTACCGATACCGAGGAAGCCCATCATCTCAACGTGTGCGGGAACTGAAGAAGAACCTGCGAACTGAGCGTCTGAGTGCATACGGCCCATTGTGTCGGTCATACCGTAAGATGCAGGACCTGCAGCCATGTTGTCTGGGTGAAGTGTACGGCCTGTACCACCACCTGAAGCTACTGAGAAGTAGTTCTGACCTGCGAGTACGCGCTCTTTCTTGTATGTACCTGCAACAGGGTGCTGGAAACGTGTTGGGTTGGTTGAGTTACCTGTGATAGATACGTCAACGCCTTCCTTCCACATGATTGCTACACCTTCGCGAACATCGTCAGCACC
>JAGBSZ010000134.1 GCA_017631585.1 Bacteroidaceae bacterium | reverse complement strand
TGATGTGGCAGAATATGCGAGAGGTACTGATAAACCAACACGTCAGATTGTGATAAACAAGAATATAGCTTTGTTCAAGCTCGGTGTTGCCGGAAACGAAATGTTTTCATACCCCGATGGTAGCAAGGATATTATTGCTCCAATGCCGGTTCATCTCACTCAAACCGGTGGTAAAATGGTCTATTTCCACTACGGAAAGTTTAATTTCAGTTACCGTTGGTGTATGGAGGATGCCGTGGAGTATGGTTGGAGAATTGAATATCTGAAGCATGCCGTGCGTTCTATGCTCTTGTCGGGAGAGTATCGTCTTGCGCAAAGATATATCGATATTCTCAAGCGTACGATGTTCTATCGTGGCTGGGCTAAGGATATGGAGGCGTATATCGCGAATCCTGAGCTTATAGAAAAGACAAATGATTTCAATATGCCTTTGCAACTTGCCTGTTGTCCCGACAATCTTGGCGTGGATGAATCCTTTGTCGAGGCATATCTTACAAACGAATTCAAGTATGTGCCGCAGGGTGCTACTCCTCTTTATATAGAGGTTGCACTTGCAATGTCTTTGGTGCGTAAGGATCAGCAAACCTTCTGGTATATCTTTGATCGTTACCTAAAAGAGATAAATCCTGTAAAGCTTCCTAAATGCTATCAAGAAGCATTATTGATGTTCCTTAATATAGATAAGGGTAAAACAGTAAATGTTTCTCCGGATTTTATCGACCGATATGTTTCAAAGAGCGTTCAGAGACGATTGGAGAACTTTGTGTCAAAGACAAAAAAGTATAAGGGTATGAAGGAGGCGGAAATGGCTCAGTATTTCACGGATGAATATGGTGATACCTATTTCTATTTCTATTTCTTTGTGCGTAAAATAAGAACAAATTGATTTCTGTTATGAAAAAGATTCTCGGATATATTTCAATATTGATATTAGCAATTTCCTGTACGCCGGCTGTTCCAGAAAAGAGTATTTCGCTTGATGCAGTTCCTGCTCTTTATCCGCAATATGCCGATGTTACAATTCCTTGTAATATTGCTCCGCTGACATTCCGAATCGAAGAGGAAGGTAGTGGTTTTGTTACCCGTTTTTCGGCTGGTGAAAAGGAACTTGTCGTAGGTGGAAAAGAGGTGTTGCCAACTATTGAAAAGTGGCATGAACTTCTTTCGGTTGCAAGCGGAAAGAAAATCAAAGTGGATGTTTATGTCAAGAAAAAGGGCGGTTGGGAACATTATCTTCCATTTGAAATAAAAGTCTCTTCCGATTCTATAGATGCTTATATCTCTTACCGCCTTATACCACCGTCGTATGTTGCGTATGAGAATTTGAGTATTTGTCAGCGTAATCTCTCTACATTTGACGAAGATGTCATTTATAGCAATTTCCTAATTACCTCAGAGCCTGACGGACAGTGCATAAACTGTCATGCTTATAAGAACCATAAGACCGATAATATGCAGTTTCATGCTCGCCAGCATCTTGGAGGCACGGTCTTTGTTCATAATGGCAATGCCAAAAAGGTTAATCTCAAGACCGATTCAACCATTTCGGCAGGTGTGTATCCCTCTTTCAATCCCAAATACGATGTGGTTGCATACTCTGTGAACAACACAGGTCAGGTGTTCCATACACGGAATTCCAATAAGGTCGAAGTTCAGGACAAGGCAAGCGATGTGATTGTCTATAATCCTGTAAAAGAGACAGTTGCTCATGTTGCAAATGGGGTTGACGACCTTGAGGTATTTCCTTGTTGGTCGGCTGACGGAAAGGTTCTTTATTATTGCTCTGCCCACATGGAACGTCTTGACACAACATTGAACGGAGATACGGAATTCGTAATGCGATATAAGGAAATCAAGTATGATATTCTCAGCCGTGCATGGAATCCCGAAACAGGAGATTTCGGCAAAGTGGATACCGTTTTCTCTGCATCCGCTTTAGGCAAGAGTGCTACTTTCCCGCGTGTTTCGCCATGTGGCAGATACATGCTCTTTGCTCTTGCCGAATATGGTTGCTTCCACATCTGGCATAAGGATGCCGACTTATATATCCTTGACTTGGAAACAAGAGAATATTGGTCTCTTGACAAGGCGAATTCACCATATCCGGAGAGTTATCATGCGTGGAGCAGTAATGGAAAATGGATACTCTTTGCGAGCCGTCGTGACGATACCAACTACAGCCGTCTTTATATTGCCCACATCAATGATGATGGAACTGCAGAAAAGGCATTTCTGTTGCCGCAGGAGAGTGCGGAATTCTATGACTTCTTCGACCGTTCATACAATGTCCCAGAGTTTATGGTTGAGGCTGTAAAAATTACTCCGCATGAGTTCTCAGAAGTGCTTAGGGGTGAATCTTTAAATGTTAAATACGTACAAAATATAAAGTGATTTTAACTTTATTGTTGTTAAATTAGCTTGCTCTGCGAAATCTTCCGTTTTTTTGTTTTTTAAACAAGGACGGAAGATTTTTTTTGTTTTAAATGTAAAAAAAATGGCTTGACAGCAAAAAAAAACAATTATTTGTGCTAGGGTTTATTTAAAATTCTTATTTTTGCACGTTAAGTAAGGGTATGTTGTGCCCTTGCGCTAAATGATAAAAAAATAAAAAAAATAATAATTAATAAATTTACATTTATGTTTGAACACCGTTTAAGTAAATTTGGCAGAACAATTCTTCTTGCTCTCTGTCTGCTTTTTGTGGGCGGTATGCAACAATCTTGTAAGGATTGGCTTGATGATTACAAGTATGACGACTCGGAACCTGATTGGTTGGGTGCAAGCGTCTATGCGTTTTTGCAGGAAGGAACCCCAAGTCACTCATACAAAAATTATGTTGAGCTTATCGACAGCTTGGGTGAGAGAGAGACTCTTGAAAAGACCGGTAGCAAGACTTTGTTTGTTGCTGATGACAATGCTTTTGCCCGTTTCTATGAGAATAATCCATGGGGTGTAAAGAATGTCGCTGAGATGACTCATGCCCAAAGAAAGTTCTTGTTTTACAATACAATGCTTAACAATGCGGTGCTTCTTGACATGATGCCGAATACGAGTGAAAACTCTGAAGGAGACTGCTTGGCAAGAGAGACTGAATTCAATCCTCTTGATTCAATTCCGTTGGTTCATGAAAATTATTATCCTAACCATCCATCATGGCCTACATATAACCAGTATTGGGAACTCTTTGCAAAGAAGAAAGATACCCTTCTTCTTGCAATGACATCCGCATCAATGATACATTTCTTTGACGATTATCTCAAGAGAAACGCAATTTCTGTATCAGACTTGAACTTTATTTTCCAAAAGGGCGGAGATGGTGCAAAGGCTTACAACCAGGGCGATATTTTCCTGTATGGAAACAAGCTTGTCGATGGCGAGGTTGATACTGGCAATTTCTCCGAGGATAAATTGACCGTTGTTTGCAAGAATGGATATGTGTATAGAATGGATGAGGTTCTGTTGCCACCGGCAGATATGGCAGGAGAGTTGCGTAATCGTAAGGATACAAGAATTTTCAGTCATCTTCTCGACCGTTTCTGTATTCCTGTTTTTGACCTTGATAAATCAAGTAAATACAGAGTCAACCAGGGTGTAGAAAATGATTCAGTCTTTGAGTTGCGTTACTTTACAAAGACATACGATGGAGGTACCCTCTTTAAT
>JAGBSZ010000011.1 GCA_017631585.1 Bacteroidaceae bacterium | reverse complement strand
TTTGCTACAAAAAGTTATGAATTTTAACTAAAAAGATATTCTGTAATCTATGATTTGTTTAGCAAAAATGAGATGTCTAATGAATTAGTTCATTAATAATCAATAAAATATTCTCGTTATATCCTCTCTTCGGAAGAGATTCCGATTTTTGCTAAACAATGCTATTTTACACAGCGTCCCTTCCCGTTTCTGAGGGTCTCCTAATCTGTCGGTTATGAATATCAGCATCTCCTAATGCGAGATTTTACTCTTTTTTGGAATCTACCTGCAAAATGTAATATCAAAAAGAACGACTTTAAGAAGAATATAAATTCAAAGTTGAAAGGTTAAAGACTGCTGAAGAATATTAACCCCCTGCAATGCAAGCATTGCTGTCCCCCTAAGACAGTGGGACAATAATAGGGCAGGTGAACCCTTCCCCTACAATCCGGAATGACACGCTGCGCTGTGTTGGGCTGGCAGACCCAGCCACTACGGTGACAGATGGCTAATGTTCCATGTCGGTGTCATTTCGAACTTGTCATCGGCGAGTTCATTAGCGGCTGGTCGCACGAAGCATGGATAAAAATCATGCCGTGCGGGTCGCTAAGAAATGAACGAGCCAATGACACGCCGCGCTGTGTTGGGCTGGCAGACCCAGCCCCTACGGTTGCAGAATGAAAAACATCAGCTGTGACAGATTTTGTACTTTTAGCGCAAATAGCTATCTTCGCGACAAATTGACAGATTCATGAAAATAGCTGATATTGATTTTGGTAAGTACCCGGTCTTTCTTGCTCCAATGGAGGATGTTACCGATGCGGCATTCCGTCTTCTGTGCAAACGCTTTGGCGTGGATATGGTATATACTGAATTTGTTTCGAGCGATGCGCTTATCCGTGATATAAACAGCACGGTGCGTAAGCTGCAGGTATATGACAAGGAGCGTCCGGTTGCTATACAGATATACGGCAATGAGGTGGAGCCTATGGTTGAGGCAGCAAAGCGCGTGGAGCTTGCCAAGCCTGATATTCTTGACATAAACTTCGGATGTCCTGTAAAAAAGGTTGCACGTAAAGGCTGTGGAGCGGGCATGCTGCAGAATATTCCCAAGCTGTTGGAGATAACAAAGGCAGTGGTGAATGCGGTGAATATTCCCGTAACGGTAAAAACCCGTTTGGGATGGGACGATAACAGCAAATGTATTGTGGAACTTGCCGAGCAGTTGCAGGATTGCGGCATCGCTGCTTTGACGGTGCATGGTCGCACTCGCGCGCAGATGTACACAGGCGATGCCGATTGGTCGCTGATAGGCAAGATTAAGGAGAATCCACGCATGCACATTCCTATCATAGGCAATGGTGATGTAAAAACCCCGGAGCGTGCCAAGGAGTGCTTCGACATGTATGGTGTTGATGCGGTGATGATTGGTCGTGCCAGCTTTGGTCAGCCATGGATATTCCGCGACGTAAAACACTATCTTGAGCATGGAGAACATGCCGTGCCGTTTACATTTGCTGAGTGTATGGATATTTTGCGCGAACAGGTAAGGGATAGCGTGGAGTGGCTCGGTGAACGTCCGGGAATACTGCATGTGCGCCGTCACCTCGCAGCAACACCGTTGCTCAAGGGGCTTCCCGACTTCCGCCCGTTGCGCATAGCGATGCTCCGCGCCGAGAAAATGGATGAATTGATGGCTATCCTCGATAATATTGTTGAGACATACGGCAAGGCAGAATAAAAAAATCAGGCACTCATGCATGAATGCCTGATTTTTTTATCATTTGATAGCCTCAAGGTAATTCTTTACCGGATTGGCATACATCTCAATTATCTTTGCACGACAGAACTCGTCGTCGCGGTTTGCCAGGTCAATCTTAGCAATCTGTCCTTGCAGATAAGCATCGAGCTTCGCTTTATCCTCGGTTGTATATCTGTCGGCAAACTGTGTATCGCCTGTCATCAACTCATAATAGTAATAGTTTATAGGCCAGAACTTGTAGTTACTGTGTATATGTTTGTCGATGATACGTGCAACGGCTGCAGTCTTCTCATTCTTGCCAAGCGCACGGTCGATGGCGTTTATCTCGTCGTTGATGCAGTCGGCTATATGATAGTGTATTCTGCCTTTGTAGCCCATGACACCCACTTTCATATTCTCAAGGTCGTCGCCGGGTGATTTCTTGTGCTCGGGATTATCGCGTTTCTGCTGGAATTCCTTGGCTTTAAGGTAGTCGCATGGGTCGTACTCGTATGAAATTGTTGTCGGTGCAATGTTCAGCTCCACCAAGGCATCGATGATATCTCCGTTGCTGTACATAGAGAACATCTTAATCAAGCCTTCCTGTGTGCGGTCGTTGCTATCCTTGGCACGACCTTCGCGCTGTGCTATCCAAATTGGCTGGTTACGCTCTGTTATTGTATAATGGATGTATGATGAGAGACGTTTTGACGATGCGAGCATCTCGCGTATCGACGCTGAACGCTGTACAATGAAACTGCGGTTCAGACGTACAAGTTTCTTTATCCATGGGCGGATAAGCAGATTGTCGCCGATAGCTATCTCTACGGTATTATTTATAGCCTCAACAAATACAACATCAAGAAGTGCCGAGTCCATGATTATATCACGATGATTCGATATA
>JAGBSZ010000133.1 GCA_017631585.1 Bacteroidaceae bacterium | reverse complement strand
TATCTGCTTGATTTTATCAATACCGAAGAACTTTTTATTCGTGATAAGGACAGAGACGAACGCGTGATAGAGCAGCGTATAGTGCAGAATGTGAAAGAGTTTATTATGACATTCGGCAAGGACTTTACATTTGTGGGCAACCAATATCATCTGGAAAAATTCGGTGTGGAAGAGTTCCCTGATTTGCTGTTCTTCAACAGAGAGTTGGCTGCTCTTGTATGTGTTGAGTTAAAGGATGGTCCATTCAGAACTTCATATTTGGGTCAATTAGCCGGATACCTGCGTATCCTCGATGATGAAGTACGAAAGCCTAACGAAAATCCCTCTATAGGTATTATCCTATGCAAGAGTGCTAATAAGAAATTTGTTGAGTATGTAATTCAAGACTATGACAAGCCTATGGGTGTGGCTACATATAAGACCACTGCCGATATGGATGAACGCTTGAAGAGATTACTTCCTCCTGTCGAAGAACTGGAAAAACTTCTTTGATTCATTGCGTATGTTGTTAGGAAAAAGAATTAAGGGATGAACAAAAACTGCTCCAATGGCAGCTAGTTGCTATTCTTGAAATAGATTTTTCTGTTGATTAGCATAATGTATTTTCTCCCCATGTAATACAGCGAATTTCAAACCAAGACGCAGATAAGCAAAATACTTTCGGTAGTAATACTTCGCTTCTTTTATTTTACTCCGCTACGACACGCATCTGGCACTCTTTGCAGTCGAAACTGAGTCGGAATCGTCTGCCATCGCCTGATACCAGATAGAGAGGTTCTGCATAGGGTATTCTTGTACCCTTCTTGCTGCACCAGCCCATGCTTAACTTGATACAGTGTTTGCAGAACATGACAACCGGTTTTTCAACCTTGTCAAGTTCAAATGCCGGAGCAATATCCTTTACATTGTGTGATTCGTAAAAAGCCTTGGCATATCTGTTTGAGACATTACCTTTGTAGTCGAGTTTTTCAACGACAAACGGAACGCATTTCTCGTTGAGTGGCATATCATTGCGTTTGTTTATTTCCCTGTATGCATTAAGCAATTCTTCACAGAGTCTGCGACGCATTTCAGACAAAAGAGAAGAGGGAACAAACCAGTTGTCGCTCAGTTCTATGGCAACATTATCAACCTCGAATGGCGTATTACCCCATTTTTTAAGCTGGGTAATTATATTTTCCTTTTGCGGTGAACGTGCTACCTCTTTGTTGAATTGCTGTTCAATGCCGCATATCGTTTCATTGTTTTCTATCACTGTAAGTGTAAAACCATTCTCGTTTTCTCCGAAAAGCAAATCGATTACACGACGGCGAGGAACATCCGGACGGGACAGTTCTCTTTCAAAGTCACAGTCATAGTTACGGTACAGTTCATCTCCGCTCTCAATGCGTGGCATTGTCTGTGGAAAGATTCTGTTACCCTCTACCCTGTTTATACGGAATCCGCACAACTTGCCGTCTGAATTGATGAAACAAGCACCGTCACCATTGTTGAAATCCTTGCCTGTAACGGTAAAGAAATTACGTGAAACGAATTTCACACGCCCCATACGCTCACCCATTGATTTTGGAGTGTCGAATGAGCTTATATCCTCCTTGCCGTTCTTGAGCATATAATCTGTGAAGCCACGGCTGAAACTCTTTTCGGGCGAGGGTACAAATTGTGGCGATGTCTTTCCGTGTGAAGCACGTGAGTACTCTTTGCGACGTGCAAAGAGTTCATCGAGTTTTGCACGGTAATATGCTGTAATGTTCTTTACATACGATTCGTCTTTCAAACGTCCCTCAATCTTCAATGATGTCACACCGGCATCGAGCATCTCTTCAAGATAATCGCTACGGTTCATATCCTTAAGCGACAGCAGATGCTTTTCATTTGCGATTACATTCCCGTCGGCATCGACAAGGTCGAAAGGCAAACGACAGAACTGCGCACATGCGCCACGGTTGGCACTGCGTGCAAAACAGTGTTGCGAAGCATAGCACTGACCGCTGTAGCTCACACACAACGCACCATGAACAAAAACTTCAAGTTCGGTATCCGGATTAGCCTTGTGTATCTCACTTATCTGTTGCAAGGAGAGTTCACGGGCAAGGACAACACGAGGAAAGCCCACATCCGAAAGGAACTTGACCTTATCGGCACTGCGGTTATCCATCTGCGTGCTTGCATGCAACGGGATGGGGGGAATATTCATGCGCAAGATACCCATATCCTGCACTATGAGTGCATCAACGCCGATATTATAGAGTTCTGTAATGAGTTTTTCAACCTCTGCTATCTCCTCGTCATATATAATGGTATTCAGTGTCACATACACCTTAACACCGAAGATATGCGCATACTCCACAAGTTTTGCGATATCCTCCACACTGTTTCCGGCAGCCTGTCTTGCACCGAATTGTGAAGCACCGATATACACAGCATCGGCACCATGATTGATTGCAGTTATTCCTGTTTGGAGATTCTTTGCCGGAGCAAGCAGTTCTATTTGACGTTTAGACACCATTTGTTGAAATTTTATGCGAAGATACAAAATTCCGCATTAGAAACGAAGTATTGTTGTATAGTTATATCTCCACTTCCAAACCGTCGTATGCAAGATGCACACCCGGAGGCAGGCATTTTTCGAATTTGGCGTGCAACCCGATGTGATGCATAAGATGCGTAAAATATACTTCGCGCGGTTTTATCTTGTCTATAATCTCATAAGCTTCAAGAACTGTCTGATGAGTCTTGTGAGGCTTAGCAAAACGCAAAGCGTTGATTACAAGCACTTCTACTCCATTGAGTTTTTCAAGTTCCGACGGCTCAATGTAGCTCATATCTGTTATATACGCAAGCTTTCCGAAACGATATGCCGTTATAGGCATCATACCATGAAACACACGAATGGGGGTAACATCCACAGTTCCTATTTTGAATTTGGTTGAATGATCAATGGGAACAACCGATATATTTGCAACTCCCGGGTATTTTACTTTGTAGAAACAATATGGAAACATTGAGTGTATCTGCATCTCTGTCTCGCGGTCGGCATATATCGGTAACTCTTTTGCGCGCGTAAATGGGCGAAGGTCATCGATACCTACAAGATGATCGTAATGCTTATGTGTCATAAGAACGGCATCAATTCTGGTTACATCCGCTCGTAGCATCTGAATGCGGAAATCCGGACCGCAATCGATGAGAATTTTTGTATCGCCATCTTCAAGCAGAGCCGAACAACGCAATCGTGCATCACGCGGGTCTGTCGAAGTGCAAACTTCACATTTGCAACCTATTTCGGGCACTCCTGTTGATGTTCCTGTTCCTAAGAATGTGAGTTTCATGCTGTTAGTCTATTACATTGACCTCCATATTCAGTGTAACACCGAATTTTTCTTTTACAGAAGCAACAACAGCCTCTGCAAAATCAAGAACATTCTTGCCTGTTGCACCACCGCGGTTTATCACCACAAGAGCTTGATGTTTATACACACCCACATGCTCATGAGGTGTATCTTTCCACCCACACTGTTCGATGAGCCACCCGGCAGACAACTTAACGTCACCGCATGCCAATGGATATTGTGGCATCGAGGGATATTCATTTGTAAGAGATTCTGCCACTGACGCTGGAACAACCGGATTCATAAAGAAACTACCGGCACTGCCAATCTTTTCAGGGCTGGGAAGTTTAGCTTCGCGTATCTCACAAACAGCTCTTCGGACATTTGCAAGTGTTGCACCACCCAACTGTTCAACCTTTTCGTTCAGATTGCCGTATGTGAGTTTGAACACCGGCTTCTTTGAAAGACGATAGGTGACGTATGTAATGATATGTTTTCCTTTTTCTGTATCCTTGAATATGCTGTGACGATAAGAGAATGAGCAGTCATCGTGGGTGAATTCCCTGCGAGTGGCATCATCCAATCGCACTGTTTCCACTTTTGCAATGAGTTCGCCGGCTTCAACGCCGTACGCACCTACATTCTGCACGGCACTTGCTCCCACCTCTCCCGGAATGGCAGAAAGATTCTCCAATCCTCCCCACCCTTGTTCTACAGTGTATGCCACCAACTCATCCCAATTGACACCGCTGCCGACACGCAACAGCAAATCGTTCTCATTCTCATCGACAATTTCCATTCCCATAATTGCAGAGTGAAAGACCGTTCCGTCAAAATCATTTACGAACAGCAGGTTGCTGCCTCCGCCAATGACAAGCGAACGACCATCGAAACCTTTACTCAGAAAAGCAACGATATCATCCACCGATGAAAACTCCACAAAATTTTCAGCAGTAGCATCAATACCGAATGTGTTATGAGGTAACAGAGAATGTGTCTTATATATTTTGGTCATAATAAAAATCTTGCGTTATAACTGCAAACCGGCAATTATAACGCAAATATAATGCAACATCGCGAGAATTGAAAATTTGAAAGCGATTTGATACGTGCAACGGAAAATTAAAATCTGAGAGCCTCTTTTTTACATTCCGTTTATCACATACCACATGGCAATCATGTGACATGCAGTACCAAGAAGAACAAAGAAATGAAATACCGTATGTATATATTTTACCTTGTGAAAACTGTAGAAAACAGCACCGGTAATATATGCAACACCTTCACCTACTACCCAAAGAAATACCGGAAGTGCCACAGCATCATAGAACTGCTTGGTAGCAACGAGTATTGTCAATCCCATAAGAACATAACATACCGTTTCAAGAATATTATGTTTCTTGAGGCTGTATAAACTCAAAGAGGTACCGACAATGGCACAAAGCCAACAGAATATGAATATGCCCCATCCCCAATAACCTGTATCACGCATGGCAATAATAGTTATGGGTGAATAGCTTCCTGCTATATGCCAATATATTGCCGAATGGTCGAGTTTTCTCAGAGTCCTGCGCCATTTGCTGTCGGGCGAACAGGCATGATAAAGCGTTGAGAAAATATATGACGACAGCATGCCGAACATATACAACAGCACGCTTGCCAAATCCCATGCATCACCGCCGTTTGTTATTACTTTTTTAATAAAAATAGCACTGACGATTATGCCACCTACTATTCCAACAGAGTGAGAAATGGCATTCCATCTCTCCTCTTCAACCGTATATCTTTTTGCTTCGCTGCTCATAATGGGCAAAAGTAGTAAAAATTTATAAACTTTTGCTTTTTGCCATATTTAATAAAACTAAACAAAAATGACAAAAAAGTTCTTGCCTTGTTCAGGCAAGAACTTTTTTTATTGTATAGTGATTTGTATTAAGCGAACCACTTAACGTATGCGAAGTCCATACGGTGAGGAAGTTCCTCATGTTTAGGATACATACGGAATGCAATCTTGAATGCACCTGCGTTTGTAGGAGCGATTTCAGCACCGAATGTGAAGATATTGCCCTCGCGCTGTACAACATCCAAAGGATATGTAGCAAATACAGTTTCACGACCCTTAGCATCGGTATCCAATACTACAAGCTCAATAGCTACTGCATTGTCAAGACCCTTCTCGTCAACCTTGACTGAAACGTTGTACTTCTCACCAGCAGACATTGCACCGTTCAAGAAGTCCTGTGCACCCTCTACTGAAAGAACCTCAACAGCGTTCCACTTGGCAGCAACCTCTTCCTTCCACTTAGCGAGTTCACGAACAACCTTTGAGTCGTTTGCAACAAGGTGGTGATAACGCTCAGCCTGCTTGCAATAGAACTTGCTGTAGTAGTCATCGAGCTGACGCTTCATTGTGAAGTGAGGAGCAACCTCTGCGATAGACTTTTTGATGCAAGCAACCCACTCGTCTGAGTAAGCCTTGTCACCACGGTTGTAATACATTGGAAGAATCTCGTTCTCAAGCAATGTGTATATTGTAGCGGCATCGAGCTGATCCTGGAACTCCTGGTTCTGGTATGTACGCTCCTCTTTCAAAGCCCAACCTGCACCTGGTTTGTAACCCTCGCACCACCAACCGTCGAGAACTGAGAAGTTGAGGACACCGTTCATAAGAGCCTTCTCACCAGATGTACCTGAAGCCTCGAGAGGACGTGTAGGAGTATTCATCCAGATATCCACACCTGATACAAGCAACTTGGCAAGGTCCATATCG
>JAGBSZ010000132.1 GCA_017631585.1 Bacteroidaceae bacterium | reverse complement strand
TCATCGGCATTGATGTCTATCTGTTTGTACTCTTCGTACAGATTGTTTGTTGCAGTGCCGCTCAATTTGCTTTGGCATGGATTCTGTGCTGTAGCTGTATTTACTGCCACTGTGCCCGGCTCAACGAACAGCTTGATACCCTTCTCGTTGTCGAATCCTGTGATTGTGTATTGCATTACAGGAGCATCTGCCGATACTTTGTATTTGAATGTGTATGAACCTTTCTTTACTTTAGCCTCTGCTACCACTGTTCTTCTGCCATATTCGTCGGCACTTGTGAGGAACACCTTCTTTATTGCTTTGCCGTTGGCGAGTTTGTCATCGGCAATCTTTCCGTTTATCACGCATACATCTTGTGCATATACCGCAAAGCAGGCTATGAAGGAAAATATTGTTGCTATTAATCTGTGTCGCATAACTATCTCTCTTTATTTGTTTGCACTGTCAATAATATTCTTCAGTTTCTTTACCATCTCCTCGCCTCTCAACTTGAACTCTACAACATTGCCGTCAGGGTCGATAAGTGCAGTGAATGGCACACCTTTTACGGCGAAAAGTTTAAGAGCTTCACTGTTCCAGCCTTTGAGGGTAGATATATGAACCCAATTTTTGTGAGTCAGATTATTCTTTTCGATACATGCCAGCCAATCCTTCTCCTTGCTGTCGATTGAGTAGCTCAGAACAACAAGATTGTCGCTCTTCTCGGAATATGTAAGCACCTCTTTCAAGTGTGGGAACTCGCGGCGGCATGGTGCGCACCAGCTTGCCCAAAAGTCGATGAATACATATTTGCCTTTGAAATCAGACAATGAAAGTTCCTTGCCTTCGGGAGTGCGACCTGTAATGTCCGGTGCTTCTGCGCCAACCTTGAGGTTTGCTGCAAGAATCTCGTTCACAAGTTCCTTGTACATGCTGTGGCTGTGCTGTGACTTGGGAAGAGCGTTCAGGAAGTTCTGTACCATTTCGGTGTCGAAAGCCGGTGACATCGAGTATTTGATTATGTAAAGAATCACAGGTGAATCAAGGTTCTTATATACAAAATCCATTATGGCTACCTTGAAATGAAGGTTGTTTACATAGAATGTAGGTGTTGTATATTCCAATTCGACCCTCTGGTCATCCTTAAGCTCTGCCGGTATCAGTGCTTTGGTCTTTCTCATTCGCTCCTTGCTCTCCTCTATGCATCGGTTGTTTATGTCAAGGAACTCCTGATATGTGTCGTTTGATGGCGTGCCGGTCACTCTTGCCGCAACGGGGTATGCGGCATCGAATGGTCCTACTTTTATCTCACCCTCCTCGAGGAACACCTGTATGCTACCGTTGTCAAAGCCTTTGATGTATGCAATCACCGGTTTTTCAGGTGCAATGCCTTCAATGGTAAAACGGTTGTTCTCAACTGTTGCTTTGGCAAGAGGGACATGCATGCCATCAACAACGTGGTCGAGCTGTACCTCTGTCACAAACTCGTCGCTGTAGCACAATTGGGGGCTGCTCATCTCGCCCTTTATGACGAATTTCTTCTCCTGTGCCACTGTAATGGTTGCCACTGCGAGCAACGCCATTAAAACAAACTTTCTCATTGTGTATGTTTTTAGAAGTTGTTCAAATTTATTATAAACGGTTTCTTATTGCAGGTTCTCTTCTAAGAATATTCTCAACTGCTCATCGCGCAAACCTGTAGCTATAATGCGGTTATACTCATTGAGGATAAACAGCGAAGGCACTCCTGTTACATTATAAAGGCGTACAACCTCGCAATCCCATCCCTTGAGCGACGATACGTTTATCCACTCAAGACCATCCTTTTCTATTGCCTTTTGCCATCCCACCTTGCTGTTGTCCAGGGAAACTCCTATAATCTCCAGTCCTTTGCTGTGGAACTCCTGGTATATCTTTCTCAGGGCAGGATTGTTCATACGGCACGGACCGCACCAGCTTGCCCAAAAGTCGATAATCTTGATTTTTCCCTTAACTTCACTCATCGTTACCGGGTTACCGTTCAGGTCGGGTAGTGTAAAGTCGGGCGCAACAGCTCCTCCGGCAGTCTTTTCCATGCGGTCGATGCGCTCCTTTATTATTGCACCGCAGTGTGTGGCTTTTGCTCCTTCACCCATGCTTCTGTAAAGTTCCTTGGTTTCACGCAAGCCCATTTCTCGCATTTCAATGTTCGAGAGCATGGTATATGCCAGAATCACATTATCGTTGTTTTTCAAGAATGTAGCAGTGAGTTCCTGCAATTTGCTCTGCTCTATGCGCAATGTGTCATTCACCTGGCTGGCACTGCGGAATTTCTTCTCTTCGCGCATGGTCTTGTAACGCTCCTGTAGAGCGGTAACAATGGCACGCATAGAGTCCGAAGACGCCATGTGGGCAGTGTAGCTTTCGTTGAGATTTCCACCTTTTATGTAGAAATCGCTGTCGTTGCTCAACTTTGCCTTGTAGGCTGTAGCCGGCTCTGCTATCAGGGTGAATCCGCCTGAGTAGCCCTCAACCACAAGCTGTGTAATCATTGGCTCCTGCAAATTGACTCTCAAATCGAATTTACCCTTTTTGAATTCGCAACATCCCAAGGTGTCGGTTCTCTTTTCACCTACTCGCGCGAGCATATAAAGACGACCCTCTTTAATGCCTTGCACTGTACCTTTTATTGTGGTTAAATCAACTTTTGCGTAGCTCTGTACAGATAACGTTAGAACTATGCAAAGGAATATTGATTTTAGGATCTCTTTTGTTCTCATTGTTTATTTATTAATAGCTATATCTGTTTCATTTGCAAACTGCATGTCTCTGATTTTTCCCCATGGAAGATTGTTCTCGTCTTTGTCATAAAACAAAGGTTCAAAATCCTTTTCGATATCGGCAGCGGTATTGAACATTATTTCGGCAACAGCACCTGCTTGCTTTGTTTCATTGTATAAAGCGATACTCAATATTCGTCCAAGGTCGCGAGTATGACTGGCCGCATCGTCAGTGAGGAACTTCATCATAGTAATATCATATCCTTCTGGTGCGGTATATACTGGTACATTATCACCGCTTGATACGCTGTAACGGTAGATGGTCTTTCCGTCAGAATAGAACAGGAAGTTAGTTGTAAACCATGAGTTGTATGTAATTGTGTTTAGGTCGCAATTAGGCATAAATGGCTTTAGTGTTTCCACTTCCATAATAGCTATTGCTGCATTGTTGTCTGTATTTGTGCTACCTGAATTCTTTTTGTCAGCACTGAGTTTGTAGCGATAGAAAACATTTTTGCTGTCTTTGAATATGAAGTATGCACTTTGAGTATCGTAACTTTCGCGGTAATTTATATATCCAAGGATGGCTGTCATGCCTTCGGGAGATGTAAACCCTGAAAAATCAACTTTTGCATCAAGCAATGGCGTGTCCAGGGTCTGGAATTGATTCTCTGCATCATCTTCTTGATTAGGGAACTTTCCTCCTTCTTTTTCTGCATACAAGAAACGGTTGTTTTTTGCATCCCAAAATATAAAGCGTTCGTTGGAAATTGTTGCCGCAGTAATTTGGTAATCACTTTGATTATCTAATACGCCCTGATAGCCTTGTCCTGGTTTATAAAGAGGATACACCATATTGCCAACAAATATATCTCCTTCTTCCGAAAGAACTATTCTATATAGTCCTATGGCATCTGTAGAACTTCCTACCTGAACTGTTTTCTTAAATGTGAAATTTTCATTTTCAGGTCTTAGAACCTGCTCTGTAGAGTATTTAATAGTCATTCCAAAAGGATTGTATGCTTTAGCTCCTCCCAAGTTGTCGAAAACAATAATACTATTTGCAGACCCAGATCTGCCAAACGATAGATCCCAATATGTCGTATATGCAAATCCAATGGCATTATTATACCAATTACCGTCATTTTCTTCAGGTGTTACAGTAGTAATGTCTGTACGTATTTTTGTCTCGTCGCCTATAACTTCAATATTGCCAAGTTTGAGTTCTCCTTCATTGCCATGTAGAACAAACAGACTATTCTTGAATATAGGGCGTGTCATTATCTTGAATTGTGAGTAATGCGACAAAGTTGTTATCTTGTCATATATCTGCAAGAATATATCATACTTCATCTCTTTACCTACAGGCAATTCGAATTCAAGAAAACCTTTCGAATGTATAGTGTCTTTAATATATTTACCACTAACATCGGTATATGTCCTGAACCAGTTGAACTCAAGTTCATTAAAGTTTTCCATAAGTGTCTGCTCCAACATGACGTCTATACGACGATGGGTATCTTCTTCGTCCAATGCTTGTTGAATCTCAATGACTTTTCCTTCTGCGGTCTCTATAATAGATGGCGAAAATGTAACAGAGGTTATTTCGTTCATAGAATCGAACTTATAGTCATAATTGCCCTTGTCTTCGTAACAGCTACTTAATGCTGTGGCAAATAATAGGCTATATATAATCTTTTTCATAATAAGTCTCTTTTTGTGTTTTTATTGTTACGAATATATTTCGTCGCTGTTTGCATTTCAATCAAGTTCTACATTCGGAATGTCAACTCTCAGGCTCGCAGGTCTTCTGTCATTAGCCTCTTTAATAGCTTTATAACACTCTTTCAGTCTTTCTTCGCCTCCGACTGTTTCATCCCAGCCATAGCTGTTGTTTTCGGTATCAATGGTAAATGGAAGTATCGATGCTGGGTTGAAGTCGTCGGCACCATCTTTGTCCATCATTGTATATAGCATGAACTGATACTTTTTGTCGTCATATTCACCAAAGTACTTCTTGACAACCTCTGCAGTTCCCAAATTGTCGGGGTCTTCCCACCAGTATGGTATTCTCAAATAGACTCCTTTGTTGATATAATTGATGTTTTTGTAAACTTTTACCCAGAGGTGCTCTTTGTATTGGTCGATTGTATAACCTAATTTAGGATAAGTATAATATTCGTTCAACATTCTCAAAACATCCTCTTTGTTGAAGTCTGTTTTATACTTTTCCATCATCTCACCGGCATTTTCGTATGCCTGAGCTATATTTTCTGTGTTTGCATTATTTACCAAACGTGTAAACTTATAGAATCTAGAAGAACTGTATAATCCAAGATATTCTTTATAATTATCCCAGAAATAAGGTTTGTTGTAACCTGCTTTATTATAATTAAAATCGTTTGGATTTTCTGAATCTAGAATCGGGATATTTACAGCAATATGATCTTGCGAGTCTTCTGCAAGTATAGAATTCACTGCTAGAATATTCAGATTTTCGATAAAAGCCCAATTGAGCACGTTTTCAGTGACCTTAAAATCATTGTAGTAATAATCGTTATTCGTAAGGTTGGCAAGGAATGCGTGTGTCTCTCTTTTCCAATTTCCGAGATATTTCGGAATCTGCCCATCCCATATAGTCGGTTTCTCATGAGACTCTTTTACATATATCGTATATTCATTCTTGCCGACAATACCTGTACCAAGGTCACCTTCGCCGTCAAGATATATGCATACGGCATATGTAACATCTTCTGCTTCGGGACGTTCTACAATGACCTCTATTTCTTTTTGGTATTCCTTGTTTCCAAAAGTAACATCGGGAATTGTGACTTTTGCAAGTTCATAGCCTTCAACGCTCTTTGTTTTGATAGACAGGTTACGTGTTTCGTCTGTCAGATATCCCAATAGTTTGATGTTCAATGCAACATTCTTTACCTGTGGATTGCCTACTATATATTCAGCAAAGTTTAGTGTTGTTTCGTAGTCCGAAGCATTCTGGTAATCAAAATAGGCACCATTGTAATTTTCATCAAAGAAGTCTGGTTCTATTGTGTCACAGGCTGTAAACGTAAGTGCCAGTGCAAGCAACCAAGCGGTATATTGATTTTTTCTTTTCATATCTGTTGATTTTGTGTACGTAGTTAAACTTCAGGTGTAGCTTCTTCTGTTGAACCTTCGCTTTCACTTCCGTTATTGTTCTCGTTTTCTGCGTTGTTGCCGGTCTCAACCCATCCGTATTCCTTTTCGGCATCAGGCAATGGGAATATGAAACTCTCTTCAGTAAGTGTTACACTCTCCTTGTGTTTCAATTTACCGACCAATCCATGTGTCTTAAGGAACCAGAAATACTGTCCTTCGGCATAGAACTCCTTGCGGTATTCTTCGTTCAATGCTGTTATAATAGCTTCTCTGCTTTCGCATTTTTTGTTGTTGCTTATTGAAAGTCCACGCTTGTTACGGACAGAATTTACATATACAGCTGCCTCTTCGCCTTCCAAAGATTCACAAGCTATATAATACATCTCAGGCAGACGTATTAATGGAATCACTTGGTTGTCATTTTCAATATATTTTTTGCTTAACCAATGTTCGTTATCCTTTATGAATGCGGTACTCTTTGCACGCATATCTTCACTCTCTGTTCCTTTAGTTTCAAACAATGTGCTTGCTGTAGATAACGTAACGTAGTACTTTATCTCTATTTTATCTCCATCAGAGAAATATTCTGATAAATTTTCTTTTAATTCGTGCATGCTTAGTCCGCAGAGAACCTCATCAAACAGAATGGGATCTCCATCATTTCCGTTCATAAGGCTCAGACCGCAATTATCAATAACCTCCAATGCGCACTTTCTTGCATTCTCCTTGTCACCGGCATAGTTATATACACGTGCCAATGTCGCATTTATTGCATGATAGTTGAAACGGAATCGTCTGTCACGGTTCTGATTGCCGTCCAAAGAGGTTTCTTTCTCATAGCTGAGCAGGTTCTTTGCATCTTCAAGGTCCTTTATTATCTTCTCGACAACCTCTTTTGCCGGCAATAGCGGCTGTTTTGATTTGTCAGCAACAGTGCGATAGGGAATGCATTTCATTGATTGCGCCTTGGTATTCCCAGCATAGTTCATCGGTCCCCAGCCACGTAGCAAGTCAAAGTGAAGGTATGCACGTATGGCAAGTGCCTCACCGCGTATCATATTGCGTGTACTGTCGTTTGTGATAACAACATCACCATTCAGGTCGAGCCATCTAAGCAGGTTGTTGGCATTGGCTATGACATGATATTGTCCCAACCAGAGGTTTGCAAGTACACCCTTGGTGTTGAATGCTCCCGATGTTTCTCTGTCGTATATATATACACTCGCAGGGTCAGTAGTTCCTTCAGGCAACTTGTCATACATCTGTGCAAGCTGTTCCACCAATCCAAAACTCAAATTCTTTCCGTATGTTGTCTCATCGGTCATTGTAATATACAATCCTGCAAGAGAACTCATAAAGCCGTTCTCTGTTTCAAACAACTGTACAGCAGGAACATCGGTCTTTGGTACTTCATCAAGCCAATCGGAGCATGATGTGAACGAAAATACTGTTGTCAACGCAACAATCAATATATATAATGTCTTTTTCATATTGAATAGTCTTTAGTGGTAAACATTATTTGAATATCACAGACAATGACAGTGTGTATGAACGTGCAAACGGATAGTCAAGTCCTCGCTCCATCTTTATGCGTGAGATACGTGCTATGTCGTTTGTTGTAAAGTTCAATGCCATTACGTCGATATTTGCGAATCTCAGGAATTTGAACTTGTCGCCCTTGAAACGGTAACCAACGTTTATTGTGGCAAATCTTATTTCGTTGTCGTTCATGATAAATCGTGTACTTGCAGGTGTGTTTGCACCGGTTGCACTGAAACCTACATAGCTTGTAACGTCGCCCGGCTTTTCCCAACGTCCCTCTCCTGCACGGCGGTCAAGATTGTATGCTACATTCTGGTTCTCAATCTTGTCAACAAGTGTCTGGTTATACACAATACCTCCATACTTGTATGTAAAACCGAGTGAGCATGACAAATCCTTCCAGTTGATGCTTGTAGAGAGAGTACCGCTTATCTTTGGGTTGGTATCACCTACGGGAACCTTGTCGTTTGCATCCCAAGTGAAAGTCTTTGTGCCGTCACGTTTCAGATATACCTCCTTACCGGTAACAGGGTCAACACCCAACGACTGTACAACATAAAGCGTGGTTGTTGATTGTCCTTCGCGGTATTGTGGCAGAGGAGCTGTGGCTGATTTCATCTGTTCCTCGTTTGCTTTCTTAAGATATTCGGACAATTTGCGAATCTTGTTTCTGTTGTGGTTTGCATTGATATTGATTGTCCAGAAGAACTCTTTGCGCAGGTTCTGTATTGCAATGATGTTTACAGATGCATCGAAACCTCTGTTCTGCAGCTCGCCGGCATTCATCACCATTGTTGAATAACCTGTTGAGGGTGCAAGGTCGTAGCTTGTAAGCAACTCCTTTGTGATGTTGTTATAGTAATTGAAACTTACGTTGATGCGGTTCTTCCACAATCCAAAGTCAACAGCAAAGCTGGTGTTGTGTGTCTTTGCCCAGCCCAGCTCAGTGTTGTTAAGACCTAACAGCATTGCTCCAAGAACAGGGAATGACTGGTAAGGACGCATTGTTTCGGAATAGCTATAGTATTCTATGGCATCCGATGGGCTGAAGTTCTGTTCACCTGTCACACCGTAGCTTCCACGGAAGACAAGGTTTGAAACATATCCCGACAACCATTTTTCATTATGTGCATTCCAACGTCCACCAACCGACCAGAATGGTACAAGTTCATGTTTTGCATAGCGTGAAGATGCTTCACCGCTATAGTTGAAATCCACAGAGTAACGGTTGTCGTAGCTGTATGACAACTGTCCAATCAAACCAATTGAGCGTGAGATGTTCTCTGTACCGATATTGCTCATGTTTGACTCCATCTTGTTACCGAAGATGAATTCATCCATGTGCGGGTCGGGGTAACCGGTAGCAGAAAGGTTTACATAGTCGTTGCGGTCCTCGCTGATGGTCCAGTTACCGAATGCACTTATAAGATGCTTGCCAAGAACAAGGTTGTAGTTGATACCCATGTTGCTCGACCATGATGACATGTTACCTGAACTCTTGAAATAACTACCTCTGCGTGTAAGGTCATCCTCAAGCTCAAAACTTGTGTGGTCTGCCGGGGTGAACTTGTCTGTTCCTGCCATACCTCTGGTATATGCCAACTGTTCTGTAATACGAAGATTGTCCAGAATCATATACTCCAAACTTAAGTTTGCAGCAATGGTCAGGCTGTTTGTTACATCCTTTATACCAACTGTTGCATCGTACATCGGATTTGTGATGATTCGGCTCTGACCACTTACAAGGTTATTGTCGATAACTTTCTTTTGGTTACCCTCATTATCAGTTGGTATGTAATACTGGTTAAGTCTTGTATATTGCGAGAATGAACCGTATGGCGAATTCTGACTGTCCGATTCTGAGAGGTTAATGTTTGCACGCATTGTGAACTTGTTCTTGAGATATGTCATGTTGAAGTTCACACCCTTTGTCTGGTTCTCCGACTCCTTCATTACACCCGGCTGCATTGCAAGGTTTAGGTCGAGGCTGTATCGGAATACATCTGTACCTCCGGCAACACTTGCCGAGTGGCGGTGCTGGAATGCTGTGCGCAATGGCTTTGAGAGCCAATAAGTATCTACGCCACCCAAAACATAACGTTTGTATCTGTTATACAGGTTCATGTCGTTGGCATTGGTGGGGTCATAGAGACCTGCTCGCCACTCAGTATCGAGCTTTTCGGCTGCGGTCATCATATTATAATCAGTAAGGTCCGGTGTTTGCACGGTCATTGTTCCGCTGTATGAAACCGACAATGCGCCGTCGGGAGCAACCTTTGTCTCAACAACTACAACACCGTTTGCCGCACGTGAACCATAAACGGATGTTGCTGCAGCATCCTTAAGGATTGTAATGCTCTCCACACGTTCGGGGTCAAGGTCGAGAATACGGCTCATAGGCACGGTGAAACCGTCAAGAACGAACAACGGAGTGTTGGGACGGCTCGATACGTTGTCAAGCATAAGGTCCATGCTGTTCATTGACTTTGAACCCAATGACTGGTCACCGCGAATCTGGAATTCCGGCTCAGCGTTGGGGTCAGAACCGCTTTTGTTGTTCTCGATAATCTTGAAACTGGGGTCGAAGAACTGCAAGCTCTTGAGGATGTTTGTAGGGTTCATCTTACGCAACTCATCACCCTTTACCTCTACGTAGTTACCGGTGAAGCTGTTCTTGCTGCGTCGGCTGATACCGGTGATGACAACTTCGTCAAATTCAATACTCGGTTTCAGTTCAACCACAAGGTTGTTCTCAGACTTCAATATCTGCTTTGAGACTGTCTCATAACCTACATACGAAATTGTTATCGACTCTTTCTTGTTCAGACGAAGGCTGAATTTACCGTCAAGGTCGGTAACGCAACCTCTTGAGCCTTTTCCTGAGCCATCGGTGATAAGAACTGTAGCACCAATAAGTGGTTCTTGTGTATCGCGGTCAAGAATCAATCCGGAAACATTAAGCTCTACGCTGCTATGTTCCTGCTGTCCGTCTGGCTCCACGATAATCTGATTGTCGTCTTCGTAACGAATCTTTATATTCGGGTCGCCGATAAGGTCGTCAAGGACTTTATCAAGAGGCTTGTTCTTTACAGCAATGCTTGTTGCCTTGTTTATATTCCAAAGAGATACCTCTTGTAGAGTTATCTTGGCTCCGGCTGCCTCTGCTACCATCTCCAGCACTTTACCCAATGGTTGGTTGCTTACTCGCAGAGTAATCTCTTTCTCTTTCCAATTCTGTATGGTTTGTGCTTGCAAGGCTGTACTGCTACATAATAATACAAATAAGGCAATGGTTACC
>JAGBSZ010000131.1 GCA_017631585.1 Bacteroidaceae bacterium | reverse complement strand
ATCATCTGCCAGAACAAGACCGGAGGTCACACAGGCTTGCACCTTGCCGGAGACAATCTTCGTCTTGTGCCCTGGACCAATACTGAGAATGCTTCATTGTGGTACATTGAGCCGGTAGAGGAGTTTGCTTTGACAATCAACGAGTATTTGGCTGTTTGCATGCCTTTTGCAATGAGTTTGCCTGAAGGTGTTACTGCGTATGTTGCAGGCGAAGTTGCCACCGATGCTTCGGGTGTAGAATATGTAACACTTGAAGAATATACTGCAGAGGTTATAGCAGAGCGTATGCCTGTTGTTCTTGTTGCAGAAAGCGGTGAATATATGTTTGACATTGTTGCAAACAAAGAAGCAGTCGAAGTCAATAATAAGTTGAAAGGTGTCCTCAAGAGCGCATCTGTTTCTGACACCGGAGTGTATGTGTTGAATAACGGTGCTTTTGTAAAGTATAATTCAGCACTTCCTGCCAATGCTGCATATTATGTATCAGATTGTGGAGCAGAGACACTTGCAATAAAGATTGACAAGACAACTGCCATAGAACAGATTAATACCGAAAAGAATGTGAAATTCTACGACCTCAAAGGAAACGAAGTTGAAAAACCTGTTCGTGGTGTATATATCACTTCTGAAGGAAAAAAGGTGTTGGTTAATTAATTGCCAACAAGAATCAAACAAGGCGGTTGAATTTTAAATTCAACCGCCTTGTTTGATTTTATACTATGGTAATAATTTTATTAACTCCATTTGCCTCTTGTGAAATCGGGGATTTCTATAGGTGTACCGTTATTGTTCGCTGAAATGTCTGTCAACTCAACAAGGCAACTCCATAGTGCGGCGTCATATACGTTCATGTCAAGTGGTTGTCCGTTGCGCAGGCAGTGAATAAGTCTGCAATCCATGGCGTAGTCAATCCATCTTCGTCCGCATAGTTCTGTTCCGCGCTTCTTATATTCTGCGACAAAAGGATGCATGTATTTCCTGGTAATCATTTCGCATTCTTTGTCTGTAATGACCTTGTCGCTCTCAGGAGCGAATGAGAACATTTGAACGGGATATTTGTGTACAAATCCCTTTGTTCCGCTCAGCATAAAAGAGCGGCTGTAGGGGCGTGGAAGCGATATACAGTGCTGTACGAGTATGGTTTTGCCCATTTCTGTTGTTATAAGCGAACTGTTCATAGTACCGTTAAGTCCTTCATTCTCACCTACACGTAACGATGAAACTGAAACTATGCTTTTCATTCTGTCACCACGATTGATGTTCATGGCAAGGGCTATTGGTCCAAGACCGTGTGTAGGGTAGGGGTTGCCGTTGTGGCTGTTCATGAACTCTATCTGCCAATTGCTCCATTTGCGCTCACCATTGTCGTTGGTGGCAATGCGTTCTCGCAGGTCGTGCAGATATGAGCCTTCGGCATGTATTATGTCGCCAAGAATCCCTTGTTTTGCCATATTCAGGCAACATAGTTCGAATTCGTCATAGCAACAGTTCTCGAGCATTATGCAATGACGCTGTGTTGCTTCGGCTGTATCCACGAGTCTCCAACAATCGGCAACGGTTGTGGCTGCCGGGACTTCTGTTGCAGCGTGTTTGCCACATTGCATTGCATATACGGCAATATCAGCATGGCTCATCCAGTCGGTGCATATATATACAAGATCAAGCTCTTTCATTTCGCACAGTTTTCTCCAACCGTCGTTTCCGTTGAATATGGTTGGCTTTTCTGTGCTGTATTGCGATATTATCTTTTCGGCATCCTCAATATTCTCCTGAACAAGGTCGCACAGGGCAACAATTCTGCAACCATCGATGTGCATCATACGCTGTACAGCACGCTTTGCGCGCACACCCAAGCCTACAAAACCTATACGTACACACTCGATTGGTGGGCACTGCAAATTAAGTACACTATTGTTCCTGTTGTTTTCGCAATTACTGTTCATGTATGCAAATGTACAATCCAAAAAAATAAGGCGCAAGTCTGCGCCTTATTTTTTGTTATTTCTTAACAGCTGAGATTCTCAATTTATAGCTCAACTCTTTGTTTGGTACGCAATACTCAGGCAATGTCCCTACGTCATAACCACATGATGCGTTACCTATACCACGCATCCATGCGTCAAGGTGTAGCACTGTGTAAGGACGTTTTTCCATTTCCCAATAGTGGTTTGCATTCATCAGGTCTGTGTCTGTATATGGAAGTGCAGAGAAACTTACATTGCCTTCAGTTTCAATCTTGATACCTTCACCATTGGCGTTTGTGAATGTTACTTCGCGTAGTTCCTCTCTGCTGCCACTGCTCTGTGGTTTTACATAAGGAGCAGCCATCTTGTCAACTGTAGTGCTGTATCGTCCTACGACAACACCATCTTTGCGGTCAACAGTGTTTTCCCATGGACCTAAAGCATAATAATTGACATTGTTCAATGTTGAGTCTATTCCGCAAACAAGACCGGCACGACGCAAGTCACCGCTCTTTGGAATGAATTTAGCTTCTACGTCAATAATGCCCTGTGGGTAGATTGTGTAGTTGATTTCTGTGTCACACAATGAACCACGACGTACTGTCTTTACAACAGTGTTGCCGTTGATTTCTTCTACAGCAATGCTGCCTTCAGCCTCAAGACCATTCTCTGTATTGCCAAATCTGTCATTTTCAATCCAGCGATGGTTGTCGTAGATGAAACCGAATCCCTCAGATATAATATCCTTTCCATTAAATGCAAGTGCAGTCATTTGTGCTGTATTTGCATCAAACTTCGCTTGTATCATCTCATTTCCTATTACATATTCATGCAATGAAGATGTGCTTGCAAGCGGTGCACCGTTCGACTTGATTTTCGCTAAAGGACCGCGTGGGGTTATCTCGAACTGCTGCATGGCAACTTCGTGTCCTGCAGGTGCATACACTTGCGCTTCACGATGTACCAGGCGTACAGTCAGCATTACCTCATCACCGTTCTTGAGCAATTTGTTGATGTTAGTCGCTTTCTTGGTTGTAATCCATACCTTGGCACTATGGTTTGGTGTTGCTGCAGGAGCTGGTGTGCGTCCGGTGTATATTACATAACCATTCTTTACAATATCATAAACTACATCAAATTCATCAAGATTTGTGAAATTGTACTTGTTCTTTATTTCTATAGTTGCGATACCATATTCGCGGTT
>JAGBSZ010000130.1 GCA_017631585.1 Bacteroidaceae bacterium | reverse complement strand
CAACTGGAGTGTCCTCTGGATGGTAGCCGGTGGTTTTGCTCTCGGTGTGGCTTTGAACTACAAGGATGCAAGCTCTGTAAGTTTGAGCAGCCTTATCGTAGAGTCTGTTCCTTTCGATAACTTCTCACCAATTGTAGTTATGATTCTTGCAGGTCTCATCTGCTTCGGATTCTCTAACTTCATCTCTCACTCAGCAGCAACTTCATTGCTCGTTCCTGTATTGGGTGTTGTAGCAAGCGGTCTCGGTACAGCTCTTGACGGTGTTGGTGGTCCTCAGGCAATGTTGGTAGGTATTGCTATCGCATCATCAGTTTCAATGATTCTGCCTATCAGTACACCTCCTAATGCAATCGCTCACTCAACAGGTTTTATTGAGCAAAAGGATATGATGAAGGTTGGTATCATTGTAGGTATCATGGGTCTTGTACTCGGTTACGCAATGTTGATATTCATCGGATTCTAATTAAAGAGTATTTCTTATTCATATTTTCTGCTCCGCATAATTCGTTATGTGGAGCAGATTTCTTATATTCGCATTCGTTTTAACAGAAGCGTATATGGAACTCCGTCAACTTAAATATTTTGTAAAGAGTGCTGAATATCTAAACTTTTCGGTAGCGGCAAAGCATCTTTTCATAACACAGAGTACACTCTCACAGCAGATAAAGCAGCTTGAATACGAATTGGGGTTTGAGCTTTTTCTGCGTAACAGCCGTCATATACAGTTGACAGAGGCAGGAGAGGAGTTTCTTCCATTTGCACGCAAGACTATTCTTGATGCCGAAGATGCTGTGCAACGCCTTTACGATTTGCAGCATGTAAAGGTGGGAACATTGAGAGTGGGTGTCACATACAGCTTGAGTACAGTGCTTACCGAAGGACTGATATGCTTTATGAAAGAGTTCCCAGATGTCAAGTTGAAGGTTTTCTACAAGACTGTTGATGAATTGCTGACCCTTCTGCGTGAGCGTAAAGTGGATTTGGTGCTTTCGTACAAGCCTCTCTGCGAAGCTGCTGACATAGAGTCCATGCCGCTGTTTGAGAATGCTCTTGCATTGGTTGTGAGCAAAGAACATCATCTTGCCAAACGTGCAAAAATCAAATTAAAGGAACTTGAAGGCTTGCCGTTGATATTGCCTTCAGAAGGGTTGCAGGCGCGTATGATGCTCGATAGACTGCTTGAAGGAAACGACGTATCCCTTGCGTCGAAGCTGGAACTTAATGAAACAAATATTTTGTTACAGATGGTTGCAACAGGCAACTATGTGACTATCCTTTCAACATCAGCTCTTTTTGGTAAAGCGCGTTTTAAGGCAATTCCTATCGATGAACCGGGGAATATAATGGAAGCCTCGCTGTTGAGTCTCAAAGGTGCGTATCAAAAAGCATCGGCAAAAGAATTTGTGAAGATACTGCTCAATACAGAGGCTGTCAAGCGCAGACTTATGGATATGTTCGAGTGATTTTGCGAAAAGCATCATAATCATTCTTGTAATGTATAGGCAAAACTATTTTTAAATAATCTTACTATTTATTTTGCTGTTGGATAAAAAGTGCTATTTTTGTGATAATTTATGCTCACCAAGGGTGTAATGATGATTTGGAAACACAACAATAATATTATAACAAATAATAACTGAACAATGAAGATCTTACTAACTGGTGGTGCTGGTTTCATTGGAAGCCACACCTTGATTGAACTTACCGAAGCCGGTCACGAGGCTGTAGTTGTTGACAATCTTGACAACTCTTCTCCTATCTCTTTGAAACGTGTTGCCAAAATCATCGGTAAGGAAGTGCCTTTCTACAAGGTTGACATCCGCGACCGTGAAGGTTTGCAGAAGGTTTTTGACGAGCATAAATTTGATGCTTGTATCCACTTTGCAGGTCTTAAGGCTGTAGGTGAGAGCTGTGCTAAACCTCTCGAGTATTACGAGAACAACATGAACGGTACTTTCGTGCTTGTTGATGTTATGCGTAAGAACGGTTGCAAGAATATGATTTTCTCTTCAAGTGCAACAGTTTATGGCGACCCTGCAATAATTCCTATCACAGAGGAGTGTCCTAAAGGTCACTGTACCAACCCTTATGGTCAGACAAAGTCTATGCTCGAGGAGGTGTTGATGGATATTCAAAAGGCTGACAACGAATGGAATATCGTTCTTCTTCGTTACTTCAACCCAATCGGTGCCCACAAGAGCGGTACTATCGGTGAAAACCCCAACGGTATCCCCAACAACCTTATGCCTTACATTACACAGACTGCAGTAGGTAAGCGTGCAGAGCTTGGTGTATTCGGTGATGATTATGATACACACGACGGTACAGGTGTACGTGACTATATTCACGTTGTCGATCTTGCTCGCGCTCACGTAGCGGCTTTGAAGGCTATCGTTGCAAACAAGGGTATTGCAATCTATAACATTGGTACAGGTCATGGCTATTCTGTTTTGGATGTAGTCAAGGCGTTTGAGAAGGCTAACGGTGTTCCTGTTCCTTATGCAATCAAACCACGCCGTCCGGGTGATATCGCTACTTGCTATTGTAATCCAGCAAAGGCAGAAGCAGAGTTGGGCTGGAAGGCTGAGTTCGGTATCGAGGAGATGTGCCGTGACAGTTGGAACTGGCAAAAGAACAATCCTAACGGATTTGAAGAGTAATAAATAAAAAATGCTTCACCGCTTGGTGAAGCATTTTTTATTGTGTTTTTTTTATTTCTTAATTACTTAAGAGCGAAGATCTCCTCCTCACCTGCTACGCAAGAGAAGATTTTGTCCTCACGAAGCAACCAACCCAAACCAAGGTAAAGTTCCTTCTCTTTCAACTTAGACTTAGACTTAATCTCTTTAAGTGTAAGACCCTCTGTCTCGTTCAACGCAGTCCAGATACGGCCTGCAAATGCACCTGCATTCTCAATCATAATCCTTAATATTTAAATTCAACGTTAATTTGTCTTTAAAAACAAGAGAAATCCTCTCTTTTTTTAATTCGGGTGCAAAGGTACTACAAAATATTAAGATAGCAAACAAAAGTGGTGATTTTCAGCATTTTTAATTAATCTACACTCTTTTTCTCGCTGTTTGTAGAAAGATATTCACACCATATTCGTGCTGCCTCTTCCACCATTTTTACGCATGGGCGTTTCTTGTAATATTCGGCTGTGCGTGCTTCTGGAGTTGCCGGAGTAGGGGCTGTTTTTGATAGTCCCAGTAGTTCGGCGCATATAAGCGAGCCATTGCGCTTGCGGAACTCTTCTGCAAGTGCCTGAACTACTTTGTAATTGTTTTCTTTGCCTTCGCGGTCCTTCCCTTCGGTGCAACCGGTCTCTAATCCTGCAAGCATAAACAGTCCGCATGCAGCACCGCATGTCTGTCGCATACGACCAATTCCTCCGCCGAATGATGCTGACATTTTCAGTGCCTGTTCGTTGGTGAAACCGTACATGTCGGCAAATGCAGCAACAACGGACTGGCTGCAGTTGTATCCCTCTTTGAACAGCTCGACAGCTTTTTCAATTCTCTTTTCCATAATACTTATATATATGTATTCAGCAGGCGTTTTTGTGTGCCTGCTGAATGGTTTTTAAATTAATCCGCGTGCGCGAAGCAGTGCTGCCGGATTGGGGTCTGCGCCACGGAAACGGCGATATTCGCGCATAGGGTCTTTGCTGCCACCCATTTCAAGCAACTGCTTGAAGCTTCCTGCTGTCTCTGGGTCGAACAATCCCTTCTCGAGGAATAGTTCAAATGCATCGCAGTCAAGAACTTCAGCCCATAGATATGCGTAATAACCCACAGCGTATCCACCTCCAAAGACGTGCGCGAAGTTTGTACTGCGGTAGCGGTATTCAATCTCATTTATGAAACCGAGCTCCTTGCGAAGTTCCTTTTCGTATTCGTTGCAATCAAAATCGGTATAGTCTTCGATAAGGTGCATCTTCATATCGAGCAATGCTGCTGCAACAAGCTCTGTTGTCTCAAAGCCAAGGTTGAAATGTGCGCTCTTCTGCATCTTTGCAATTAGGCTATCGGGAATTGCTTCGCCTGTCAGATAGTGTTTTGCATATGTAGGCAACACTTCGGGATGAATCGACCATTTTTCGTTTATCTGTGAGAACAATTCAACAAAATCGTGCTTTACGCTTGTGCCACTGACACTCGGGTAGTGTGTCTGTGTGAGCATGCCATGCAAACCATGACCGAACTCATGGAAGAGTGTGCGTGTTTCGTCAATATTTAGCAATGCAGGAACATCGCCTTGTGGGGCAGTGAAGTTGCATACATTTACAACCATCGGGCGAATGTTCTCACCACCGATGTTGCGCTGATTTACAAAATTTGTCATCCATGCACCCTGACGTTTGGTGTCGCGTGGGAAAAAGTCTGTGTAGAATATGCTCAGGTGGTTGCCGTCTGCATCAAGAACCTCGTATGTGCTTACCTCTTCGTTATATACGGGAATATCCTTGCGCTCTACAAACTGTACTCCGTATAGCTTTGTTGCGCAGTCGAACGCTCCTGCAAGTACATTCTCGAGCTTGAAGTAGGGTTTGATGGCTTCGTCGTTCAATGCGTATTTCTCCTTGCGCAGTTTCTCTGTGTAATAGAACCAGTCCCAGCCTTCTATTCTGATTCCTGCATTCTCACGGTCTGCAATCTTCTGTAGTTCTGCTTTCTCCTCTTTTGCGCGTTTGACGGCAGGTTCCCAAATGCTGTTCAATAGGTCGAGTGCCGCTTCCGGAGTCTTTGCCATTTTTTCATCAAGTACAAAATGTGCAAAGCTGTCATAGCCCAAAAGTTTTGCCTTCTGTTGACGTAGCTGAAGTATCTCCTTTATGATGGCTTTGTTGTCGTTTTCGTTATTGTTGTCGCCTCTTCCATAGTATGCTTTATAAACCTTTTCGCGTAGCTCACGGTTATCGGCATATTGCAGGAAGGGGATGCAGCTTGGTTTGTCAAGAGTGAAAACCCATGTTCCATCTTCTGCGGCAGCTGCGTCGATAACACCTTGTGGCAAACCGGCAAGGTCAGCCTTGTCTGTGATTACAAGTTTGAAAGCCTTGTTGTCGGCAAGCAGGTTTGCTCCGAATTTTATCTGCGCAAGACCAATCTTGGTGTCAAGGTCGAGTAGTGTGGCTTTGTCGGCTTCGTTCAATAATGCACCACCGCGAACAAAGCTGTTGTAATAGTTCTCGAGGACAATGCTCTGTTCTTCGGTCAATCCAAGATTCTCCTTATTATTATATAAGGTCTGTATGCGGTTGAACAGTGTGTCGTTCATATAAACGTAACCGCTGAGTTCTGTCAATTTGGGAACGACATACTCTTCAATTTCTGTCATTTGAGGAGTGTTCTCGCTCTCATTGAGGTTGAAGAATATGGCACTTACCTTGTCGAGCATCTTTCCGCTCAACTCAAGTGCATCGATGGTGTTCTCGAATGTTGGAGCATCGCTGTTTTCAATTACTGCCTTGATGTCGGCACGTTTCTCGGCAAATCCCTTGTCGAACGCCTCCTTGTAATCTTCTATTTTAAAATTACTGAACTCGGGCGCACCAAAGGGGGCTTTGCTCTCTTTTAAGATGGTGTTTGTCTCGCCATTTGATGTACACGCAACATGTGTCAACATAATCGATAGTGTAAATAGTGAATAGATTAATCGTTTCATTATATTTTAATAAAATGGTTTTATATATTTTTCAGAATGCGAAAATACATAAATATATTGTATGTAAAAAGAAAGAAGCAGTTACTTTTTCGTAACTGCTTCTTTCGAGTGATCTCGACAGGATTCAAACCTGTAACCTTCTGATCCGTAGTCAGATGCTCTATTCAGTTGAGCTACGAGACCGTTGTTTTTATTGTCAGACGTTGTTGTTTCCGTTTGACGTGTGCAAAGGTATGGCTTTTTTTTAAACCTGCAAAACTTTTGATGATTTTTTTTCGAAAAAATGCGTTTTTTTTAATTTTTTCCTCTTTTTCTTATTCAATGAACCTTTCATTGAACATAAACCACCCTAAAGTAAGACCTACATTAACACTTGTCTTGTGTGAACTATAGTAATTGACAAATGCGCTAACCGATATGTTTGACAATCGTGCGACGGCTGTGATATCGGCAATGTATTCAAAACTGTCCAACCTCTTTTTACTATAGCTCGCACTACCGTCCCAATTTTCCTGTATTGTGCGATAGGGTATGAATGCGTAGAATGCCGGGCGAATCTGTAGGTAGTTGTTTAATTTTATTATAGGGATAACACCTCCGGCTATATATTGATTTGCACGGAATTTAGGGTCGTAATTGAATAAACCGGTCAATGTCGGAGTAAACGCACCTGCCTGCATCATTGTTGCCTGATAGGTTTTTGAGAGTCGGCGGGTAGAGTAGTACAGCTGCAGATATGTGCCGAGTGTCAATGACGATGCAATCTTGAAGTGGTCACGACGGGTGTAACACATCTGCAACCATGATTGGTCGAGTGTGTTGCTCTCCACGTCTGTTGCGCCACGGTACTTTTCCTGTCCTATCAGGAAATGTGCCGACAGTACCTCGTATTTGCCGTCAGTGGGGAATACTTTTGCATTGAGCGTGTTGCCTTCGAGCCTGAGAAAACTGCTGAACAGATTGGAATTGTTCCTGTCAAATTTAGGATTTTCAAGGTTTAGAATACTCGATGGCATATATTCGTCCTTGATGCCTGCAAAGCCTATGCCTATTTCGGCTTTCTTGCGGTTAAGGAACGGTAGTACCAATTTTATTTTTCCAAAAGCCTCCCTTTTATGGTTCAGGGCAATAGAATTCTCTTTTGAAAAAAGATATCTCATATTGTGGTAGTCAACAGTTGAGTATGAGCCTATGAATTTGAGTGACATCGGTATTTCGCTATGAAAATCGATGCGTCCTGTCATTTGTACATTATTATATACTTTACCTAGTTGACCATCGAGTATGAACTCTTTCGAATATGTCTTGATGTTGCGGTAATGCAATCCGAAATATATCTGGTTTGAAATGTCTGTTGATATTCCGGCTCCAATCTTTAGTGTGAAGGGAGGGTTTGTCGATACATTCAGGTGCATAGCGTATGCGCTGTCCTGCTCGTTATATACGGCGTGAGGCACAACATTCTCTATAATATCGCTTGATACAAGGCTGTAGTATCCTTTCTTGCATTTTTCGTATGTAAACCGTTCATTATCTTTCTGGAACTCTTTTGTAATGGCCTTTTCCTGTTCCTTGGCTATTCCATGTGCCACAACTTTGTTGAATACAAGTTCCGGTATCTGTTTTTTGAAATCGTTTCTTCGTTGTGCAAGAGTTTGGCTGTCTTCGCGTCGTGTGATACGTCGTTTTATGGAATCGGCAAACTCTCCGGCGTGTTCATATCCCAATTTGGTAATCTCGTCGATTTTGTGGAAGTCGAGAAGGCTTACTCCTTTGATGCGCATGTTTATGAGTATTCCATTCTCTTTTGGCAAAGAATAGTTACTGTGGCTCATGATTAGATTTTCCACCTGACTCATAATATCCTTCTCCTCGGGAGTGGCAGGATTGTCGCTGACTACACTTCCTATTATTATATCGGGATTAAAATCTTTTTGCATTACATCGCTTGGGAAATTATTGTATAATCCTCCATCGTATAATAGCACGCTATCTACTTTTATGGGGCGGAAAAAGAAAGGATAGGTCATGGATGCACGCACGGCATCGCCTAAATCTCCTTTGGAAAATACAACTTCGTTCTTGTTGTATATATCTGATGCAACACATCGGAAAGGAATCATTAGATTGTCGAAATTACCTTTACATGCCGCAGTACTTCCTGCGAAAATTTCAAGGAAGCCGAGATTCATAGGTGTGGCATTGACAATGTTCGAGAATTCCGGAACTACGCGTATGGAATCCTTGAAAGAAAAATGGACACTGAACAGGTCGGGTACATCCTTGTTCTTTTTGAAATAATACATGTAGTCTTGGTCCAAAGAACCTGTGTACCAGCGTTGAAAATCGTCGCTTTTCATCACCTGAATCATCTCGTCGGGCGTGTATCCCATGGAATATAATGCAGCTACAATAGCACCCATAGATGTTCCTGCTACATAGTCGATTGGTATATTGTTCTCCTCAAGCATCTTTATGACACCTATATGAGCAAGTCCTCTTGCGCCGCCACCGCTCATGACAAGTCCTACCTTCTGTGCGCAGAGCATTGCAGGCAAAATTGTAAGAACAAGTATTGTTGATATGAGCTTTCTCATTATTTATAAGGTATCATTGATTGTTATATTGCGAAAATACATATATTTTTTCAGTAAAATATTCCAAAATGCAGTATTTAATATTCATTTGCTGTTTTTTTGTTTTTCCTATTTGAAATGAACACGATTGTTGATATGAAAAATGACTATTATTTGAACTTTTTTGATTATCTTCGCACTATATTTGTAAATTACGGTATATTCTGAAACAAAAACAAATAATAATTATATATGGCAACAGTTGACGACAAGAAAATTATCTTTTCAATGGTCGATTTGAGCAAGACAATCAAACAGACCAACAAGCAAGTACTTAAAAACATCTATCTTTCATTCTTCTATGGTGCTAAAATCGGTATCGTGGGTATGAACGGTGCCGGAAAATCAACACTTATGAAAATTATTGCCGGTATCGACAACGATTATCAGGGTAATGTAGTGTGGTCACCCGGTTATACTGTGGGTTATCTGCCACAGGAACCACACTTGCAGGATGGCAAGACTGTTATGGAGTGCGTGAAAGAGGGTGTACAGGCAACAGTCGATGCTCTTGCTGAGTATGAGGAAATCAATATGAAATTCGGTTTGCCCGAATATTACGAGGATGCCGACAAAATGAACGAACTTTTTGCGCGCCAGGCGGAGTTGCAGGATATAATTGATGCTACCGATGCTTGGAATCTTGAGAGCAAGCTCGAACGTGCTATGGCAGCTTTGCGTTGCCCGGCTCCCGATGAACTTGTTGACCACCTTTCAGGTGGTGAGCGTCGTCGTGTGGCTCTCTGCCGTCTGTTGCTCTCAAAACCCGATGTGCTTCTTCTCGATGAGCCTACCAACCACCTCGATGCCGAGAGTATCGATTGGCTTGAGCAGCACCTGAACCAGTACGAGGGTACTGTTATTGCCGTTACCCACGACCGTTACTTCCTCGATGATGTTGCAGGCTGGATTCTTGAACTCGACCGTGGCGAAGGAATCCCCTGGCAGGGTAACTACTCTTCATGGCTCGACCAGAAGACAAAGCGTATGGAGCAGGAGGAGAAGAGCGCAAGCAAGCGTCGCAAGACTCTTGAGCGTGAGCTTGAATGGGTACGTATGTCACCAAAGGCACGTCAGGCAAAGGGTAAGGCTCGTCTTAACTCATACGAACGAATGCTTAATGAAGACCAGAAAGAGCGTGAGGAGAAACTTGAAATATTTATTCCTAATGGTCCGCGCCTTGGTAACAAGGTTATCAATGCTGAGAATATCGGTAAGTCGTTCGGCAGCAAGCATCTGTTCAGCAATTTGAACTTTATGCTTCCCCCTAACGGTATTGTAGGTGTAATTGGTCCTAACGGTGCCGGTAAGACAACTCTCTTCCGCATGATTATGGGACTTGAGACTGCTGATGAGGGTACATTCGAGGTTGGTGAGACAGTGAAGATTGCATACGTTGACCAGAACCACAAGGATATTGTAGCTGACAAGACCGTTTATGAGGTTATGAGTCAGGGCAATGAACTGATGCGTCTCGGCGGCAAGGAGATAAATGTACGTGCTTACCTTTCACGCTTCAACTTCACAGGTGCCGACCAGGAGAAAAAATGTGGTGTCCTTTCAGGTGGTGAGCGTAATCGTCTGCATCTTGCTATGGCTCTTAAAGAGGGTGGTAACGTGCTTCTTCTCGACGAGCCTACAAATGATATCGACGTAAATACACTTCGTGCCCTTGAGGAAGGTCTTGAGAATTTCGCAGGCTGTGCCGTTGTAATCAGCCACGACCGTTGGTTCCTCGATCGTATATGTACTCACATCATTGCATTCGAGGGTGATGGTAATGTATTCTCATTCGAAGGCTCTTACTCTGATTACGAAGAGAATAAGATGCGTCGTCTTGGTATTGAGGAGCCTAAGAAGGTGCGTTATCGTAAACTGATGGAAGACTAATAAAATTTATCAAAAGCATTATCACTGCAATCCATGTGCTAATGCTTTTGAGTAAATATCAAAACAAGAAGTTGCAGACTGCGTTATGCTTGGCATGTAAAATTTCCCATAAACATAAAGATATTTATCATGATTCCTTTATTGTTAATATATATATATAAGAAGAAGGGAAAGAATATAACCCGGGCTGCAAAGAAAGTGCTCAGTAATGCTAAAGCCAGGAAAGTACTCAGGAAAGCTGAAACTGATAGAAAACCTATAAGAAATGTGTATCGTAAATTCAGAAATCGTAGATTCAATCGTAGAAGAACTCGAAATTGAGGATATACGCTCGGCTTCTATCCGTCAGATAGGAGCTGTAGTGCGTGCTGTTGAGGCACGTACCGGTGTCGAATTTATCCATTTTGAGATGGGTGTCCCCGGTCTGCCACCATCCGCAGTTGGTGTAAAGGCTGAATGTGAAGCCTTGCAGCGTGGGGTAGCATCGGTGTATCCTATTAT
>JAGBSZ010000129.1 GCA_017631585.1 Bacteroidaceae bacterium | reverse complement strand
TCAATGCCGGCAAATGCTATGCCGGTGAGCGTCTGTTTCTTGGAAATCTCAAACAACTCGTTCCACTCCTGTGCATCGGGTGTACATGGGAGTGTGTTCTGCTTGCCAATTCCGCACCTTATTAAGTGAAAGAACAACTCTATTATTGTAATATCTTCTTTTATAGTTCTATTGTGCACTATTGTAACTGTTTGCAGGTTTCTTACTCCCGCAAAGGTAATATAAATTACCAACCAGTTGCTATAATCATTGCAGTTTTAGCCCAAAAAAGTGTTCAATATCTTCTTTTTAAAATGGCAAAACAGCAACCTTGCCACCGGTTGATGATACTACTTTTGCCACACAAAAATATAATATATGAGTAAACATATTTGAAATTTTGGACAGAAGTACATAAACCAACAGCGTTGGTTACATAAGATTTAAAAAAGTGTAAGTAATTTGAGTATTGTTCTGATAGTTTTCTGCTATTTAGTTTATGCCTATTGGAAACCAAATTTCCAATAAGTATTGTGATAATCTGCTACAATGAGAAAACTACTTCTCGCATTGATGCAGATTGACACTATACATTGTCGCGTAGTTTTACCAGCGACTAACATATCTCAATAGCAGAAAAGCCTTCTGTTCTTTTGTTCTTATGTCTTGAAATAAATAAACTTTTAAAATAACAAACCATGGAAACAACAAAAATGAAAATCGAGTATCGCAAACAGATTGACAGCGAAACCGCCCCCTGGCAGCTGCTCACCAACATGGACGAACTGCTATGGAACGGAATCTACAACCTACGTGTCACCGATGACGATGGCACCCATAGCCTGCCGTTCCGTTTTGCCAACGACGACACCGTCACACTTGTAGTCAAGGACCATGCCCACGAGGGAATGCTCGAGAATGGCCGCACCATTGTGCATACCATTACCCGCGTTGAGCGCAGCACCGGCAACGTCCTTTCCTACACCCGTACCCGCTACAACTCCAACGGCATCCCCAAATGGAACTATTGGACCCTGGCAACCGAAGACGATGCCGTCATTGAAATCCCAAAGGCCACACCGGTCTCCCTTGGTGCAGTCATCATTGGCGACGGCTTGGCGGTTGATGCCGACGGAAAACTCTCTGTTGCCGGGAAGTCAATAGGTGAGGAGTGCCTCATCTCTGCGCTCAATGACAAAATCAATGTGGCGGCAACAAAAGCCAATGCAACCGACCTCTTTGTGCAGAACAGCGGCCTTGCCTTGCATTACGGTGCACTGCTGCAGGACGATGCTCCTTACCCCGGAACAGACCTTAGAGTGCACACCGATAAGATTCTCTCCGGCGGTGAGCAGCTTGTAGTCAATGACGGCTATGTAATCTCCACCCTGAAGATTTTTGATGGCGAACAGGAGATAGCGTATGCCAACAACCTTAGTGAAAGCCGTTATACCCTTGATGCTAAAGGGCTGCATTACCAGTTCGAGTTCAGCAAACTCAACATGACACCATTTACCGATGACGAACTCCCGCAAGTCATCAAGGCCTATCATCGCCGCCCCATTGTGTGGAGCTCAGCTCACCACATCAATCACTTTGTTGCCGCCGGAACCTACAACATAGTTGGCCAGCGCACCAACAGCGCCGATGGCCTGCCCATAGCCAATGCTGCATCGGGACACAGCATAAACGCCCGTCTTGTGGTGCTCGACAGTTCCATCCCTGCTAGCAGCAAGGAGAGCGACAAGTGCATCACCCAGGTTCTCATACTTAGCAACCGCGTGGGTGGCGATGGCGACATATATGTGCGTACAGGCCGTGCTGCCGACACCGCACACCTCATTGCCGGTAACGGATGGGGCACATGGGGCAAACTGCAGCAGAACATTGAGGTGGGGCAGACCGCCTCGCTTGACGGGTATGTCAATAACGGCATCTACAGCGGAGTCTACACCAATGGCAGCACACTCTTCGAGACCTTTGTAATGGTAGTCATCAACAACTATGCCGTTGCAGCAGCCACCGGCACTGCAAGGAACATAACCCAGGTGAAGTATGCAGTCGATACCAACGGTGTTTTCTGCTATCATGTACGCAGCGGGCAAGGAAATGAGGTCGTAGAGTGGGGTGAGTGGCACGACCTCGATGCCGTAACAACAGACCGTATACAGGACGGTGCTGTAACAGCCGAGAAATTGAGTGCCGACATTCGTCCTAATGTTGAGAACCCCTTGCGCCCATTGTTCATCGCTGCCGGAGCCGAGTATAACGATAGCGGTGCCGACAAGACCAAAACTGCACCATGGGGCGAGACCGTGACCCACAAAGCCGGACACTATTACCTTAACGGCTTGGGTGATATTACAGAGGAGCAGATGATGGAGATATATAATGCACCACACAATGCTTTATATGAGCAGGCATATGCAGAAATGCAAAATATTAGGACTCTTTTGTTTTGTGGATGTTCAAGTAGTGTAGGATTGAATTCTTGTATAAACGCACTGTTTTTAAATTGCTCTAATCTTGAAGTTATTGGTAACAATTCAGGCTTTTTTTACTTCTCATCATCAGTTTCTACAATAAAAAACTTGTTTAAAAGGTGCAAAAAATTACGTATAGTTGCTGTTAAGCCTTTTTATGTGAACAATGCAATGTTTGACAGTTCTGTGTTTTCAGAATGTAGCTCATTGGAGTACATAAGGTTGGATAGATTGCATTTTTCATTGTCTTTAGCAGATTGTTCAAACATTACCAAAGATAGTGTTTTGTATATAATTCAAAAAGCGATACCTACCTCTGCTATAACAATAACCCTGCACCCAGATGCCTATGCACGCCTTGCCAACGATGCCGATATTGTTGCAGCGCTCGAGGCACAACCATTAGTGAGTCTTGTCAGTGCATGACAAGACAAGGTGAAAAGTGAAAGGTCAAAGCTGAAAACTACGAGTAATCGAGAACTGTGTTTATAATTTTAGACAAAAGAACAGAAGAACAAAAGAAACATTTCTGCTATTTAGATGTGTTTGTCGCTATTTAAACTACGCTACAATAATAATTTTGATTTTTGACAATGGGAAAACGAGTTCTCACATTGCCCAAATTCAAAATATTCAAACTTGGAATATAATTCCAACAACATATCTAATAGCAGAAAGTTCAAAAAAATACATCGGTGTACATCATTGGCTTATCTGATGTTAAAACCTTATGTACTTATGTACTTCTGTCAAAAAATAACAAAAAAATTATAATTAAATTACCATGAATACATTAGAAAAACAGGAGGGTGTCTATTACACCCAAAACATTGAGAATTTACCAATTGAGGAACGTGTCTTCTTCCGCGAAGGAAAAGGCGTAAGCGCCACAAGTGAGCACTATCGCGTGGCAACACAGATAGAACTAGCCGCGTGGGAAGAGTATAAGAAGCAATAGGAAACACCAAACTGATTGTGGCTTTAGACAAAAGAACAGAAGAACAAAAGCAACTTTTTGGTATTAGATAATATTCTTGCATTGTTCCATGCGACAACAAAGATTTTAAAATTGTGACAAAGGGAAAGCCGGCTCTCACTTCGACACTAATTTAAAATCTTGAAGTTTGGAAAGGATTTCCAATAATTTATCTAACTTCATAAAGCTAATATAGCTAAGCACTTATGTTAAAATCTTATGTACTTCTGTACTTCTGTCATAATTAAACACTGTTTTCACATCCTCAAGAAAATGTCATATAGCAAATAATGGCTAATACGCTTGCTGGTATGAAAATATAATTATACCTTCGCATTGTTATACAATCAAAAAAAAGCAGACCCCCGAAAGGGGAAGAAAACGTGCCACGTTGCGATAACGCGGCACGCTTTTGTATAACCACTCAATGAATTTAATATTTGCATTATTGGCATAATAGCAACCTTATCGCCAGCCAACGATAGTACTTTTGCGTAAATAAAATAATAATATATGAATAAAAACAAAGAACAAATGCCAGTCAAGTATAAGCAACTTGACAATGAGCAAGGACGCGATTTTTATTTCGAACGCAGCCTTGATTTGATTTTTTCACCCGGTTGTTTCACGGTTGAAATCGACTATTCAGGTAAAGATGTCGGTTTGCCAATAGATGATTGTGGCGAGGAACATTATTTTGTAGGGAATCTTGTGGTCACAGATAGCGGTACTGCCGGGCACAAGCAAGAGAATCGAGTAACCGGTCAACAACTAACAATTTCATCTCGCAACGGTAAAGAAACAAAAGTCTTTACCCGCACTTTTGCCGGTGGCGAGTGGAGCCAGTGGCGCAGCCTTGCGTGCACCGGTATCTACAACAACATCTCCACACCAGACGAATTGTTGGCTACTGTTGAAAGTCTAGTTAACGAAATCACTCGTGCAAAAGAGGTTCAGGAGAGTGTTAAACGCACTGCCGTAGATATTTCTTCACTTATATGCACAGCAGACAAAGAGAGTGTTACAATAACCGCTAAATCTATGGATGGTGAAGTTGTACATTCAGTAGAAATACCTGTTGCAACAACCGAAAAGGCTGGTGTGATGAGTGCGGAGGATAAAACAACACTTAGTAGTGTAGACCTAAACACATATATTACCAATGCTCCTAATTCAGACAACTTAATAAACTTTGAAAAACCATTATATAAAGGGTATTTTATTGGTTATGGTGGTGTGTTGTCGGCAAACTCCCAATACAATGTTTATCTTGTGCCGATGAACGGTAAGTCTATTGTTATTAACATCGCAGGAAGTTTTTATTTGGCAGCTGTGGATAAGGCTGGAAAAATTACACACGTTAATAGCGAAAATGCGAATAACAATAAGGTAATTGAATATCTTGAGGGGGATGTGTATGCTCTCGTTTCAGTACCTAAATCAAGCAATACCTCTGTAGCGAGATATGTAGATACGTATGTCGCGGATTACACGAGATACAATACACCTGTAGGTATTAATGAACTTGAGAAATTAGAAGAGAAATGTACAGATGTATATAGGGTAATAAAAAATAGTTATAGTTCAAAAGAACTTTTGTCTGCAAGAATATTGAATGACTGTAATATTACCGTATTAAGTAGTGGTGATGTTAACTTAGGTAACAACTCTTATAATAATTGCTACTCGTACAAGGTTTCATTTGTTGACAAAAGGGATTATGTAAAAATCAATACTAAAACTGCTATATCAAGCATGGTTGGGTTTAACAGTTCTATCGCACCTGCGACATCGCCTATTTCTGTATATAAGAATATTATTGGGGAGGTGACTTTGATTGTTACACCTGATGAACTTGGAAGCAATACTCATATATGGTTTGCTTGCGACAAGAATGTTACACCCAATGTGGAACTGTTTAGTTTTTCCCAAGATGAGATTGTTATATCGAATAATAGTATAGAACCAAAAGCTGCAACTTTTTTCAACAGGAATCTATTTAATATTGATGATACTGATGTTATTGTTGGTAAGTTTCTCACAAAAACAGGTTCAATTAGCACTAATGCGGCATATATTATCAGCGGTTTCATACCCTTTAATCGAGAAATGGGAAAACTTTTAGCTGTGCGACAGGGGAATCCAAACACATATATGGGCGGTGCATACTGCTATTATAATGCCAACAAAGAATATATCAAAGGATATAACTATTCGGAGAAGCGAATAGCAGAATGGGAAGAAGGTGTGGCTTATGTAAGGTTCTCGTTATCCAACGAGGATGGGCAGATAATAGTTGTAGGTGATAGTGTGTTTCCCTATATGGAATATGGGGATGAGAAAGTTAATAATAGATATATCTCTAACCAATATTGCGGTGTAGATGCTATTACAAAAACTATAGGTAGTATCGCAGATGGAGTAACCTATGAACTTACCAAGTTTCCCTACCATATTAAGAAGAATGTAGGTGTAAGTTTGTCCGCCGACCTTGCTACTATGGGAACAGTAATAGTTGGCAAAGGATATAATCAATACAGAGGAATGTGGGTTGAGGTCGATAGCACAAATGTTAAGGTGTATAAATATGAAAATTCAGCCTCTGATATATATACCGCAGAACATGGACTTGACATCAAAACCTTTGTTAAAGTAAATCTGTTCCTGAGCAATGAAGGTAGCTTGCAAATTATTATATTTTCCAAGGGTGGATGTTATAAGACAAGTGTTGAAGATTGCGGATATGAGATGAATTATGCGCCATTCGTGTCATGCTCTGGGACATCGCTTTCTAATGTAAAATTAGGTGCATCTTGTGCAGATATCAGATTGCCAGTATGGGTATTCGGTGATAGTTTTCTTAGCGTAACGGCTAACAGATGGCCTGGAATAATTAAGGATTTTGGATATTTCAATGTTATGTTTGATGGACTTGCAGGCATAACATCAGAATATATATATACAGAAGTGCGTAAGTTACTCTCAATGTCAATACCAAAGTATATTGTATGGTGTCTTGGAATGAATGATAAGGACTCTGATTACAAAAATTACTTTACATACTTAAAAGAAATGTGCGATAGCACAGGTATTACCCTTATTGCTGCAACCATTCCTACCGTACCCACAAGAAGTAAGGAGGAGATTACTAATTATGTTAAGTCTTCAGGTGTAAGGTATATAGATATGTACAGTGCTGTTGGTGCGACTTCTACGGGTTCATGGCATGAAGGTATGCTTAGTAGCGATGGTGTGCATCCTACCGAACTTGGGGCACAGGCTTTGGCAATGCAGGTGTTGACAGATTTTCCAGAGATAATGCAGTATTGATATTAGCAATATACAATTGACAACAGACGAACCTCAAAAGTGCAAGTGTAAAATTGATGCACTATCTTTGCAAAGCGAAGATTGGCTTTGTGACAGCGAGTGGTACTCCTTTGTGAACTTAAAGGTTCAGCCATCGCAAGCAATGCTTTTTTCGCGTTGCCGCGCTAAATAGTAAAAGTAAACTTTACTATTAGTTCGTTTGCACTGTCTTAGTATTGTTTACAAATTTAAATAAAAAGCAGAATCTCGAAAGGGGAAACATCGTGCCACGTTGTGATAATGCGGCATGATGTTTTTTGTATTCAATGACTGTTATTAGCAAAATGAATAAGTAACGTTATGATTCAAAATATACCTTGTTTTTAAATTGCAAGGCTTAACGTTTTGCTCCTATTTTGCATATAGGAATCCTTTGTATATAATTGCAGATATAGTGAAGCATTGTAGCTAAAATAAAACTAATTGCAAATACAGCTATTGTTCCAAGTATTGGATTTTGAATAATCTGGTATAATGAATATTTCCCATAGCTGATTGCGTGATGTACAAGGTATAATTCAAAACTGATAGTTGAAATATATTCTACTACAACGTTTCTCTTTGTATTTCTGAACAACTTTACGAATATCGTGAATAGCACAATAGCAGCTATTATGCCGCACCACTTGGCTGTGTATTCATTCAGTATTCTTAAGTAGAAAAGCAAAATTATGGCAATAGTAATGCCTGTACCTATAAATATTGAACTCCTCAGTGGAATTCTATCTATTAGGTTCAATATTTTTTCTGCGTTTATAAATACGTAAACGTATAATATAAGGTAAATGAAAATATAGTTAGGCAGTCCAATCTTTCCAATGATTATTTGTGAAAATATAGAGATAAGAAGAAGAATTACCCCCCCCTGTTTACACTTTTTAACAATTGGCTGAGGCAATCTGGTTATGGTAAATATTCCAATATAGCATAACATTATCATTGTTATAAACCATAAGTGCCCGAATCCCGGTAGTTTGTCGAACCAAGGTAAAAACAGCAAATGCATCAACCAATCTTTTATTGTGGCGTTATATCCTGTATATGCCAAAAATATAAACATAGCAACAATGAAAGGGTAGTATGTATTTGCCAGTTTCCTTAGTCTTTTGGTTATGAACGAAAAACCGTATTTAGGATAATCCTTTTTTTGCCATGACAATCCAAATAGAAACGCAGACAATGCCAAAAAGATTGTATTGAATGTACTCCCAAGAAATTTTCCCATAAAATCCATACCTTTTATACCAAAGCAACAATGGCATAAAATAATGCAGATTACAGAAATGGTTCTGATGTAATCAAAACTTGCAATTTTTCCCATATAAAACTTTATTTTTGTGTTGATTTTACAACTGTATTATAGATTTCAATCATTTTGTTTGCCTTAGCCTCGTATGTGAGTTTTTCTGCAACTTTGTCAAAATTTGGTTGCATTTTGGCAAGAATATTTCTGTTATGATATAGTTCTTCAATTACCTTTGCAAAATCGTTTATAGAATCCAGTGGAGTGCGCAGTTCAATTTTCCTGCCAATTGAGTCATTTACAATGTTACCAAATCCACAAGTGTCATGACAAACAATAGGCAAACGATTCTGTATAGCCTCCAATGTGACAGTAGATGTCGCTTCCATGATACTTGTAAAAAAGAAGATGTCCATCTTCTGCATCATTGAGTGTACCTCTTCATTTGCAAGTTTACCATGCCATATGCAATTATTTTCAACACCTAACTCTTTTGCAAGGTCTTTGTATCTTGCCTCTTCATTATTCATTCCAAACCCCACAATATGCAGTTTAATATCGCTTAAATGTTTTAGTTTGGCTATGGTATGAATGGCGATATCCAATTTTTTTGTTCCAATGAATCGTCCTACCCAAAGAATGTTAAAACAATTCTTCTCCTGTATCATTTTTTTAATGGGTACACAACCTCCTTTTATTCCGGTTTCTGAGATAATAATTGTTTGTTTGCCGTATTTATTTTTTAATACATTCTCAACACCTTTGACAGCTGAGATTATGACATCAGAACGTTTAATGGCTTTTCGTACTGAGGGTTGAAAAGAATACTGGAGTGTATTTATAAAATTCTTGATTCTGCAAAATAATTTAGTCTTTAGGCCTTCTTCTCTTATAAATGCTACAGGAATGTTATCCATACCGCCAACAGGCCCCCATACATAAGGAATTCCTTTAATTTTCCATAGTAGCCCCGGCTCTCGGAAACCAACCATGTTCAATTGGTGAATAACATCTATTTTATGCTCGTGACATATTTGTTTAGCAATCTTCAATGTACTCTTTTGCCATTTGTGATAGTAATAGTAAAAACGCCAGTCACCCTGGTTCCAGCACATATCTCGTACTTTCTGTGGCACAGGGTTATAGAAGAAAGTGATGTTGTCACGCAAAGGATGTTCTTTTAGAGCATCTTCAATCTCTATGCGCCACTCACCTTCTGTAATTACAAAGCATTTGCAGTACTTTGCAATATTTGTAATCCAGTTCCAGGCCATTCCCTGCTCGCTGCCCCAATTGGGGGCTACTGCGTATGCGTTTATGAGTATGTTGAGCATAATTTATTTGTTATAACTTTATTATTGCTTTCCAATCAAAATTCTCTTTACTGAATATTTGAACAAAAATACGTCCGATAGAACGCGTAATATATGCCAAAACAAGAATGGCTATCATTGTTATAATGATGTTCAACGGGAATATGCTATTCATCTTGTCTGTGAACAGGACCGTTTGCACTATGTATGATTCAAGGCACAAACCCGATATTGCACATATCCATTTTTTATTTTTGTCGAGGAAAACGTTACATTTTGGCGAACTACATATCTTATATAAGTATATGGTTATTCCCATTAACGGTATCAATGTCACTATTTGCCATTGGGATATGACCGAGCTTTTTATGCAAGCAAACATT
>JAGBSZ010000128.1 GCA_017631585.1 Bacteroidaceae bacterium | reverse complement strand
TTTATAATTACAACACGTTTGATGAAAAACGCAGAGTTAACGAAATAGCGTTAGCTTTGAGAAAAGAGCGTGGATGCCAGACTTTTATAGAGGAAGTGACGGGCTGATGAAGAAAACGGTAAATCTTTGCGTAAATTGTGACGCACGATGTAACCATTGCGGACTTGACCGCGCAACAGTGTGGTACTGCGATAGGTGTCGGGAAGAGAATGAGCCGGATGAGTTGTATGACTATGATGGCGAAGAATTGTGCGCCAGGTGCTTGTTGAAACAATTTAAAACAGTAGCGGAGAGGTGATGAAGTGGAAGGTATAAGCATTAGCAACAAGGAATATAGGGCTAAAGATGGTGTTAGCAGCACTGATTTGAAGCAAATGACTAAGAGTCCAGCGCATTTTCGGTACTGGAAAGACAATCCGCAAGAAGATACTCCAGCTTTGTTGTTTGGTAGAGCGGTTCATAAGTACGTCTTAGAGAAAGATGATTTCTTCTCAGAATTTGCTGTGATGCCTAACTATGACAGAAGAACCAAGGAGGGAAAGGCGGCATGGTTGCTGTTCCTAGACCAGAACGCGGGCAAAGATATTATTACGGCAGAAGATTTCGAGACGGTTAAAGCAATGCGAGAAGCATTATACAGTACGCCTTTCGTAGAGAAATTATTGAGCGGAAGGAAAGAATTATCGTTTTTCCGTAAAGACGATAGCACTGGTCTAACAATGAAATGCCGCCCGGACTGCTTGACAACCTTAGAGGATATGCATTTGCTGATTGACTACAAATCCACAACTGATGCGTCAAATGATGCTTTTATGAGGGATGCCATTAAGCTTAAGTATGATATGCAGATGGGGTATTACAAGGACATTGTAGACGCAGAACTTGGTAGAGAACACGAAGTTGTGTTTATCGCCCAGGAGAAGTCAGCGCCCTACGTTGTAAATATCTTGGCTGCAAATGAGTATTTCATTAAGAGCGGCAGAGACATGTATAGAACGTACCTGGATATGTATGCGGAATGCGATAGCACAGGTAATTGGTATGGATTTGTGAAAGATGGAGTAAACACATTGGGATTGCCAGGTTGGCTGCAGAGACAATACGGGAATAATGAAAGTGAGGAATGAGCATGGAAAATGAAGTAAGTGTAGTAGTGGAAAGCACAGAATTGGCGCAAGCGGTTGAGGATAAAAGCGCGCTGTTACCTAATAATCCATTTGAGAGCAAACAGGCGTTAAATGACTATTTTACAATGGCGAAAGTGCTTGCTGGCTCTACTATGGTTCCGCAAGCGTATCAAGGAAACCCTAGTAACTGCCTTATCGCATTAGAACAGGCTGCGAGAATGAACTGTAGTCCCTTAATGGTTATGCAGAATTTGGTAATTGTGAAAGGCAAGCCAAGTTGGAGCGGACAAGCGTGTTCCATGATTGTAAATGGTTGCGGATTGTTTGAAAGTGTGAAGCTTAACTATGTCGGTGAAAAAGGAAAGGATAATTGGGGCGCTTTCGTGTCTGCCATTAAGAAAGAAGATGGCGAAGAAGTTATCGGTTCCACTGTGGATATGGCAATGGCGAAAGCGGAAGGTTGGACGTCTAACCCTAAATGGAAGTCGATGCCGGAGCAGATGCTTGGTTATAGAGCGTATGCATTTTTCGCAAGATTGCACTGTCCTAACGCTTTAAGTGGGTTCCATACCGAGGGAGAGGTAGAGGATATCGAGAGCAATAATAAGCAGAGGAATAAGCTGACGGAGTTATTGAAAGGAAATTAAATAATTGGTTTATAAGGTTATCATTACAAACCAAAAGAAAACATTCCCTATTAAGGGGTTAAATGAATTACTCAACGGTAGAATGTACAATTTCCGCACAAAAAAATACCACAATCCAGTTAAGGCAGAAAATGACAAGATTTGTCTAAGAGCCATTAAAAAATACATGCCCGGGGTGAAGATTGATAAGCCAGTTAGGTGCGTGTATTACATATATGCACAGGACAAGAGACATGATAGGGCAAATCTGTGCGCAGCAGTTTCGAAAAGTTTTGCCGATGCATTACAGTTGGCTGGCGTCATATCAAATGACAGCTTCGACCTTTATCTGGACGAGGAGTTTCATACAGACCTTTCCAGGGAAAATCCGCGCATTGAAGTAGAAATTATAATTGTTGATTAAAGAAAGGAATTGAAAATATGGGATTAAAAGTAACCACAGACGGGAAACCAGTAACAGTTTATAGAAAAGAGAAAGATACACAGAACGGAGGCAAGTTTACTACATATTCTATCGGAATTTCCAGTAAGGACAAGGATGGGAATTGGGTGAATGGCTACCTGGACGCGCAATTTAAGAAAGGTGTTGAAGTCGCTCACAAGGCGAAAATCAACATTAGCAACTCATTTTACACAGTGAATGAGTACAACGGGAAGAAGTACACCAAAATTTTTGTAATGGATTTTGAAGTAGTAGACCCCGGCGAAGTGCAGTCTAACGATACTGGTTTCATGAACATCCCGGACGGACTTGACGAAGAGCTACCATTCGCGTAGAGGTAGGTGACATATGCCGAGCAAAAGACGAAATGATTGCACGAAAAAAAGATGGACGAAAGAGGAAGAGGCGCTCTTGGTAAAATTGTCAGCAAAATACTCGCAAGAAGTTGTGGCGAAGATGCTTGGACGCTCCCCTTCCTCCGTCAAGGGGAAAAGAACCCGAATGAATATAGAACCATTTTCGGGGCAAACGGATAGAATTGCACTCGCGGAAGTTGCACGAATGATAGGTGTTGACAGGGGAACTATTAGCCGCACATGGGTGCAACATGGCTTAAAGACCAGGAAAAACGGCAGATTCAAGATGGTTACATACGAAAATTTGGCTGATTTTATGGAGAACAACCCCAAATTATGGCAAGCATCTAAATGTGACTATTATTTTTTTTGCCAATACAAATGGTTTATGGATAGATTGGCTGATGAACGGCGTGGACGTGGAGTTATAGCAACACAGCAGACGAAGAAATACTGGAGCGAATATGAAATTAGCCGATTAAAATTGCTTAGAAAACGTGGTTTAAGCAATTCAGAGATAGGCAAGGAACTTGGTAGAACAAAGCAGTCAGTAGACCATATGTTTATGAGATTGAATAGGAGTGAGAAGAATGTTGTCTAAAGAATTTTTGAAAGAAGTTACCTCTGGGAAGGGTAAATTTCCAACGGAATTCGTTAAATGGTTCGACAAGGAATGGGAAAAAGCTATTAAAAAATTGAGGAGCAATAGAAATGAGAGCGAAAGGCGGGACGTTTAATTTTTATGAGGGCGAATTAGATATGATGCAAGAAAATCCAAATAAAAGAGCGATGCGTATTGGAAAAACAGTACCGTATCACTTGCAGTATGTCTTAGATGAAAAGCCTAATATTAAGCCGGAGGAAGAAGATGGAGGAGTTGTACAAGACAAACAAAGATTTTAGGGACTATGTTGACCGCTATATGAGCAACAAGGACGTTACTCTGGAAGAGGTGCTGAGTTATGCGGTGACAAAGTTGGTTGCGCAGATGTATGTGAAAGGCGGTGCGAATAATGCAGATTAATTTAATCAACGGATACTTTGTAGAGGTAGACCCATTGAATTATACCTTGAAGCAGAAGTACAGACCAAAGGACAAGGACGGAAATCTGAAAGAGAAGGAAGCTGTGCGCACCCTTGGCTATTATGGAAAGTTGGAAGATGCTTTGAACGGTTTCTTACGGCACAACCAAATTGACATATTGAGCGATTTGGGCATGGGAATGCATGAGATAGTTAAAAACATCGAGGAAAGCAATAAAGCGGCTGTACGAGCCATTATGGACGTTCTGAATGGGGGATGATGGGAAATGCCGGAGAATGAAGCGATAGAAATAATAAAGCGGACACCGTTAATGCGATATATAGCCGATAGGAATCCCAAGGGAGAGCTTGGCGAAGCATTGGAAATGGCTGTGGAAGCACTGGAAAAGCAGATTCCGAAGAAGCCCATATACAGTGATTATGATGATAATGGACTTGATGAAATCATTCCATATAAAGCGGCATGTCCTATTTGTGGACATGAATTTGAATTTGGAACATGGAATGACGAAGATAGCCATCATTGTGTATGTGGTCAGCGTTTGGATTGGGGAGAATGATATGGAGAGATTGACTAAATGGTTGAATAATAAAAAAGCACTCTGCTATGAAGCTTGCGAAAAAGAATGCACCGAAGGTTATTATGAATGCCACGATTGTAAACCTTTTACAGATGCTATGATTAAACTTGCGGAATATGAAGATGCGGAAGAACAAGGCTTGATGGTGAAAATAGAATGTAGGTGCAAAGACTGCGTTTATTGGTCAGACAAGGTGTCAAGAGCAACAGAACACGTTAAGCTATGCGCTGTTGGTGGCTATATGATTGGGGAGAATGGTTACTGTGTGTATGGAGAAAAGAAGATGAAGGGAGAAGAACATGAGTGAAAAAGAATTACAGATTATAAAAGCACATTTGGCTTATGGGAAAATGACAGATGCAGTAAAAGAAGCCATAAAAAGTTGTTTGATTGAAAATGCTGGATTGAAAATAGAAAATAAGCAATTGCAGAAGGAGAAAAGGCAAATGTTTAACAGATGCAAGTTAATGAATCCCGATGGGGTATTATGCTTTTTCTGTGGATTCAAAGAGGAGTGCTTGAAGGGGGAAGAACATGAGTGATTTGATAAGCAGAGAAGCGGTTATAAAAGCAATGGAGAATAATTCTTTCATGGTTGAAGTAGCTGGTTCAAAAAGAAAAATGATAGATGGAATGATGATGTGTGTTGAAATAGCAGATTTGCCCACAATCGAAGCTGTTCCAGTGGTGCATGGTAATTTAATCAAGCGTAGTCCATATACATCTCAATGCTCTGTATGTGGTCATGTGACAACAGAAAGTGATGCGAATTTCTGCCCTAACTGCGGAGCAGATATGCGGAAAGGCGGTAACTGATATGTATAAATCACCGATAGAAGTAATTTATGGCGAAATGCAGATGAAGGTAGAGAATGATATTTATAAAGCGGTTCAAAATGTAGGGGTTAATGTAGACAAGGAAGAACTGCTGAAAGCATTGGAGCATGACAGAGGACAGTATGATAAAGGTTATGCAGATGCTGTGACAGAAATCTTGGGAGTTATCCGAGAAGTATATCACAATTTCAGCGGTTATGATTTGGAATACATGACGAAGTACGGCAATGAAACAGCAGAACAGCAACACCAAAGCTATTCTTCGCTGATGATGTACGAAATCGCAATGGAATTTGATGATTTGATTGACAGACTTGAGAACATGAAAGGCGGTGCGGAATGAGTGAACTGGAACTGTTGAAACTGCGACTTGAAAATGCGATAGAAGGGCATAAGATAAGCCTTACGTGTTTCTATGACAAGGATACAGCGGACATGCTTGAACTGTTGGAAGACTGCTACAGCGTGATATGTCGGATTAAGCCGATGGATGATGATTTGAAGTAGAAGGGAGAAGATATGAAAAAATTATTTATTAGTTGCCCTATGAAGGGAAGAACAGAAGAGAATATCAGAAAGAGCATGGAGAAGATGCACAAGATTGCAGAGATAGTGTTTGGTGAGGAACTGGAAGTCATTGATACATATATCAACGAAGATACACCTAAAAATGTAGTCAATCATGGTGTTTGGTATATTGGAAAATCTATTGAGATGTTAGCAGAAGCGGAATTCTTTATCGGCATTGGTTATTCAGATGTGTTTCATGGTTGCAATGTTGAATCTGAAGTTGCGAGAAGGTACAACATCAGAAGCACACATGTTGAAATATGTGACCTTATGCCAGATGCAGTTGAAGTGGAAAAAGCGTATTGGAACAGTTGCACACCAATGCATTGTTAGAAAGGAGCAGACATGACAAAGAAACAGTTAATCAAATGGTTGGAAAATAAACAACACGAAGCTATAGAAACAGCAAAAGAGAAGTTTTCTGAAATGATGGATGAGTACATCACAAAAAGAAATGAAATAATGAAACTTGATGAAACTGCAAGTCAGATTGCAGAACTAATTTCTAAAGCTGATGACATAGTTGACGCATGGAAAAAGGATATTGAGAAGAAATGTGGTGTGGATACAACTGTTAATTACTATAGTAGCTTAAAATCAAGGTTGTCATATATTCTTACAACTGAAGAAGTAAAAAAGTATATGTTGTATGAATTTGTAGACAGTAGCACATCTATTAGAACAATTAAAAAGAAAAATGACGAGGTCATTGATGGTATTAATAAAAATTACATCAATGTAATCGCAAATGTACAGAACTTAAAAGATGCTAAAACAGGCATGGAGTATATTAAAGAACTTGGTTTTGACCTTAGCGACCTTCTTAAAGCTGATGAGCAACCTATTACTACTGCATTGTCTACACCCATTGATACCAGATACTTGTTTATTAAGGGTGGTGAATGACATGAAAGAAGCTAAAGAATTATTGTTAAAAGAAGCTCATGCAGTCGCATTTGATTTTGATGGGGTAATACATAAGTATTCAGAAGGTTGGAAAGATGGTTCAATTTATGATGATTATAATTGGAAGGTGTTAGATTTGATGCTGATTTTACAAGTATCAAAGATTCCAGTATTCATATTGTCAACGAGAGAGCCAGAACAAATCAAGGAGTGGTGGGATAAACAACCTTTTGCAATTTCTTGTGAGATTATTCCCGATGATTGTAAGTTTTGGAACAAAACTAATACTGTCGGTATTACAAACAGAAAGCTTCCGGCACAAGTGTATGTGGATGATAGGGCTTATAAATATACAGGACAAACTCCACAACAGTTTTTAATTGATTTCACAGACAAATGAAAGGAGCAGATATGAAAATACATAAAGTGATTGCCTGTGTTTTTATCGGACATAAATTCGACAAGCCATCCATAGTTAATACGATATGCAGAAATAATTGGTTGAAAGAGTGTTCCAGATGTGGATTGTATGTTATGCATGGAGAATTTGGAAGTGTGCCAATGACCAAAAGGGGAGCGTATAAGGTAAAAAGGGAGTTTGAAGAAAAATTTCCGTATTCAAAGTTGGGAAAGGAGCAGACATGAAATATTACATACTTATTTCGGGAATATGGGTTAGAGTGCCAAAAAGCCTATATGACAAGTGCGATATGCTATGGAGAAGGGAGAGCAAATAGGAGCAGACATGGGTAAAAGAGCAAAATTTTTATTCGGCGATATTGTTGTAGTAGACGAAATGTTTATCGGAGTTGTAGTAAAAACGTGGCAAGACAAAATTGGGTTCTATTACGAAGTTTATGTAAGAAGCTATAACAGAATCAAAGAGTATGGCGAAGATGAAATTGAGAGATACAGAGTAAGGCACAAAGAATTGGATTTGGATGAATTGGATTGGCAGAATGCGTGAAAGGGGCAGACATGAAAAACAGAGAGGCAATAACTTGTAATGGCAGACCAGCTTTCTATGCGGCAATATATGAAGATATTAGAAAGTGTGCTATGGATTGCGGCTGGGCGGTTGCTTTGCATGGCAGTTTATCCTCTGACATGGATATTATGGCTATGCCGTGGACAGCAAGAGCGGTGTCTTTTGTAAGGCTAATTAATAAAATAGGTGAATTGTTTGAGGGGAATGAGTTGGCTTGCCTACATACAATCACTTACAACGAAAAGCCACACGGTAGAATAGTTGCAACAATTCCTATATGGGAAGATTTTTACCTTGATATTTCAATAATGACAGGAAAGGAGCAGACATGAAAAAACTGATTGAAGCATTACACGTTATTCAAAATGAGTGTGCGAAGTATGATAATTGTTTAGGATGTCCTATGAGTACAGAATATCAAGAATGCTTAGTTAGAGATTTAGACCCAATAGATTGGAAAATCAATGACGAAGTGCAGAAAGCATTACTGTGAAAGGAGCAGATATGAAAGAAGTAGAGTTACTTAAATGCCCATTCTGCGGTGGGGAAGCGGAGCTCCATGTGACAAAGCATATTCCAAACGGGTATGATTACACTCCACGATGCAAGATTCCGTCTTGTTGCGGTAGAATTACAAAAAAATTTAATGTAAAAGAAACAGCGATTTTGTTTTGGAATAGGAGAGCATGATGAAAGAAGCGTTTGAGAAGATTATAGAGCGGTTGGAAGGGATGTTCGGTTGTGACCCCATGTACTACGGTGAAGAAGCAAAATGGGCTGTCGATAAAGCAGTAGAAATCGTCAACGAAGTGGCAGAGGAATATAAGAACAGGTATGTCAGCCTTGGAACATATCAGCAATGTGCATGGGAACGTGATATTGCCATTAAACAGCTACATGATTTGGGGTATGAGTTGGGGCAGAAGATTGAAAGCAATGATGTTATTGTTAGTAATCTTGCCAAAGCATATGCCGTGAATATTAAAAGATACGGTGTTGATGTGACAGAGAAGTGGGCAACGGCGACACAAAACGCAGCCGCTTTGAATCAAGCATATCTTCGTGGTAGGCAAGATGAGAGAGATAAGTTTGATGAATGGCGAGAGGAATGCAAGGACACAAATGTCTCTACCAACATAATCGGTGAACTAAAGCAGTTTTTAAAAGAGAAGAAAGAATACAATTCTGAACAAGCTGATATATGGCGAGGGAATGCCTACACAAACGCACATGCTAGGGAAATGAAAGATTTGTACATGGATAGAGCAAATACTTTTGGGGGAGTGCTGAGTGAGATTAAGGCGCTTGAAGAGGAATACAGCAATGATGGGTGGATACTAGTATCAGAACGACTGCCGGAAGCAGGAACACACAGAGATGTATGGATTTCTATAGAAAATGAAGTGGCTGCATATAGGGCAAAGTGGTATTTGAGCCATTTTGAATGGGAAAATGGATGGGTAATAAAAGAACCTATATTAGCATGGATGCCAAATGATGTGCCGGAAGTTTATCAGCCGAAGGGAGAGTAGCAATGAATGTACTGTTTTTCATAACCGGGCTTATTTGCGGAGTTATTGTGACTTCGCTAGCGTCTGCCCAGGTTTACGAAAAAGGACTTAATGATGGGAGAAGTGAAGTTGAACAGAATAATGACTGAGTTGGTCAAAATGAAAGGAGAACACAAATGAACCGCTCGAAAAAAGCGATGTGTAACTACATAAAGAGCCGAATTGTTAACGTTTTACCGTATATTTACGCGGCGATAGCAATAGCTTTATGGCGAAAGTTGGATGCAAATGACGAGGATAAAATAGATATGATTGAGGAATTGATAGCAGAGTCTCAGACTGTATGGAATGAGAGTGCTGATTCCCCGGAAAGCATATTGGAATGGTGTAAAGAATTAACGGGAATTGACTTAAGAGGTATATAAAGGAAGGTGTACATGATGAAAAATCCAGGTGTATGCACAGGATGCAAGTATCGATGTACCAGGCGCAATTTTATGTTGTACGGGTCATGTGATTACATAGGATTTACAAATGAAAGCCGGATTGTTAAAGAAATGCAAAACGGTGGAATTAAAAAAGATAGCTGCATTTGTTATGCGCCAAAAGAGAAAAAAGTTAGGAGGAATGACTTATAGCCGAAAGAAGAATGTTTGCAAAAACAATAGTACTGTCTGATGCATTTCTCGATATGCCAATGTCAGCAAGGTGTTTATATTTTACGTTAAGCATGCTTGGAGATGATGACGGATTTGTTAATAGTCCAAAAGGGATAATGCGCCAATGCGGTGCGTCAGAGGACGATATGAGAATACTATTAGCGAAAAAGTTTCTGCTTGGTTTCGAAAGCGGCGTTATCGTTATTAAGCATTGGAGAATCAATAATTATCTCCGAAATGACAGATATCAAGAGACAAAATACGTTGAAGAGAAGAGTGAATTACTGATAGATGAGAACGGTTCTTACACTTTTGGTATACCATGTGGTATACCAGGTGGTATACCCAGGTTAGGTAAGGATAGTATAGGTAATATATTATGTCCGATTTCTTCGGACGAAAGTGACGAAAATGACGAAAAAAGTCAAAAAAACACACAAGATGACATCGAAAATAACTTCAAAATCATTTACGACAGCTATCCGAAGAGGGGTGGCAGAGCAAAAGGTTTTGATTACTATAAAGGCTGGCTTAAGGGAAGAAGTATTTCCGGGAGGAAGATTAAGCTTAGTAATAAGCAAATGTGGTCAGCTATTGCAAAATACAAAAGAGAGATTGAAGAGAAGGGAACAGAATTACAGTACGTTAAGAATTTCGACACATTTATGAACAAAGCAATACTTGATTATGTGGAGGAAGAGGAATGAGTTACTTAGCTGAAAAACATATCATAGGTTCCCTGTTAATGGATAAGGACTGTATGAATAATATATACAGCATGTTGGAACCAGAAATGTTCACCAGTGAAATCCTTGGTAAAGTGTATCATGAGTATCAAAGAGCATTCGATAGGGGATATGTACTGACCTTACCAATGATAGAACAGAAATTGAGCAGCGACAACTTTCCTAGTGACCTAATTATGGAGGAACTGAGGGCGTGTTTAGCCGATACGATTACGTCCGCGGAGGTTGCTCAAAACGCAGACGTGCTTGTGAACGCGTATAAGGCTCGTAGGCTCGATAAAATGCTTTCAACGGTAAAAGTATCGCCTGGCAACGTAAAGCCGCTTATTCGGGCTTTAACGCAAGAATTAGAGGCATTGCAGAAAGGGGAGACAACCCAGTCAAAGACGTTAGCCGAAATCGCAGCCGAAAACATGGATAATTATTTCAAAGAAAAAGAGACCGAGCCAGTATACATAGGGTTTGACAAACTGGATGATTATCTTGGTGGACTAGAAGGCGGAGACATGATTGTGATAGGCGCCCGCCCCGCGGTCGGTAAATCTGCATTCGTGACGCAAATTGCAAGAAATCTTGCAAGAAAACATAAGAGAGTAGGATTTTACAATTTGGAGATGCAGAACAAACAAGTGTATGAGCGTTTCGTTGTAAATGAGAGCGGCATCGGTCTTACAAGGCTGCGCAAAGCTATTAAATTCTTAGGTGACGAGAAAGAGCGGTTCGACAGAGCAAATGAAATGCTGGCAAAAGCGGACAACATCATCATAACCAGCACCGGGAGCAAGACCGTAGGCGAGATTAAAGCAGAAAGCCGCCACATGGACTACGATATCATCATCATTGACTACTTGCAGTTGCTGAAAGCGGAAAGCACCTATAGGGGCAACAGAGCAGCGGAGGTAGGCGAGATATCCAGGGCAGTGAAAAATATGGCAATGGAGTTAAATATCCCGGTGGTAGCATTATCGCAGCTTAATCGAGCAAGTGAAGGGCGCGACAACAGGGAACCTAGCATGGCAGAACTGAGGGAAGCTGGAAACATCGAACAGGACGCAAGTGTCATCATGCTCCTGTGGAACGTGAACGAAGAGGACAAGTCCCTTAAGGGATGCAAGATTGAGAAAAACAGACAAGGTGAGTGCGGGAAGGTCATTCTTCGGTTCAACGGTGACACCATGAACTTCGTGGAAACGGATGAAACGGTGAAGAGTGCGAACGAGTGGAAAAAAGCCGCGGATGATAACCCGTTTGCGTAGGTTAGGAGTGATGATTATGGCAAAACACACGATAGAGGAATTACAGCAATGGCAAGCGCTGCCGTTATCTATCAAAGTGATGATGACAAAAGATAGGATTCGGAACTGGGTGAACGAGTTTGGTATTGACGGTGTCTATGTTTCCTTTTCCGGCGGCAAGGACAGTACGGTCTTGTTACATATCGCCAGGGAAATGTACCCCAACATGAAAGCGGTGTTCGTTGATACGGGGCTGGAATATCCAGAGATAAGGGACTTTGTGAAAACCTTCGAAAACGTGGATTGGGTGAGACCGAAGATGACGTTCAAGCAAGTGGTTGAAAAATACGGTTTTCCGTTTATTTCGAAAGAGGTGTCGGAGACTGTAGATTATGCCAGAAAGTATGTCAAATCATTGGATGGCGGCGGCAAGGTGAAAGGCTGCGCGAAGATGGCAGACCTTTTGGCAGTAGACCGCCGCTCTGAGAAAGACAACGATGCGTACGCGGATTTGAAACGTGGCATCATACCTAAACCAAATCAGAGATACCAAATATTGGTCGGAGAATTGAAACACAAAGAAAAAGGTGTGGAGACGAACGAATTCAGTAAAATGTATGACAAATCCAGATATAAGTTTTTCCTAGGTGCGCCGTTCGATATCTCTGCCAGGTGTTGTTCCGTGATGAAAAAGCAGCCCGTG
>JAGBSZ010000127.1 GCA_017631585.1 Bacteroidaceae bacterium | reverse complement strand
CAGTCCGGCGCGTTTTGCCTTCTTGGGGTTCAAGCCAAGCTCTGCAGCCATTACAGCACACAGGTTGGCAGTCTCGCGTGCGTGTTGCAACAGGTTCTGTCCGTATGATGAGCGGTATTTCATCTTACCGATGATGCGGATAAGCTCGGGGTGCATGCCGTGGATACCAAGGTCGATGGTTGTACGCTTACCGGTCTCGATAATCTCCTCTTCAATCTGTTTCTTTACTTTTGCTACCACCTCTTCGATGCGTGCAGGGTGGATGCGACCGTCGGCAACAAGCTGGTGAAGAGCAAGGCGTGCAATCTCACGGCGTACGGGGTCGAATGCGCTCAATACGATAGCTTCCGGGGTGTCATCCACTACAATCTCAACGCCTGTTGCTGCTTCGAGTGCGCGGATGTTACGTCCTTCGCGTCCGATGATGCGACCTTTCATCTCGTCGCTGTCGATGTGGAATACTGTAACTGAATTCTCTATGGCTGTTTCTGTGGCAACGCGCTGGATTGTCTGTATTACAATCTTCTTCGCCTCTTTGTTGGCAGTCATCTTGGCATCGTCGATAATGTCGTTGATGTATGATGCAGCCTCGCTCTTTGCCTCCTCTTTGAGTGACTCTACAAGGCGTTCCTTTGCCTCCTCTGCCGATAGTCCGCTGATGCTCTCGAGCTTCTCGCGTTCCTGTGCATGCAATTTGTCAAGCTCTTCCTGTTTGCGCTCAAGAACACCCTTCTGTGCGTCGAGGTTGTCTTTCAGTGTGTCAAGCTCGTTCTTGCGACGTTGCAAGTCTTCGTTGCGCTGGTTGAACTGTACTTCGCGTTGCTTAAGGCTGTGTTCAGCCTGCTGAATCTTGTTGTTGCGCTGTGAAATCTCTTTTTCAAGTTCTGCTTTCTTGTTTAGGAATTTCTCCTTAACCTCGAGCAACTTGTTTTTCTTGATTACTTCAGCCTCCTTGTGCGCGTCATCGATAATGCGTTGACGCTTTGCTTTCAGTCCGAATTTGTTTATCAAATATTGGCTTATGAAGCCTGCAACGAGACCTGCAGCCAATCCGATGATTAATGTTGTAACATTCATAATAGTTAGTATTTTATATATAATAAAACGCACTGCAATCCGCGAGCCGGTGTTGCCGGTTACGTGAATATGCAATGCGTGAAATTGTAATTATAGGGTGGGTTATCCCTTGAGTGTGTTTTCGACAAGGCGTGTCAGTTCGCTTATCTTGCGCATGACTTCGGCTGAATTACCGTCGTTGCCTCCCTTTATTGCATTGAATGCAATGTCAAGGGCTGCCATAGTCACTACTCTGACTCCTTCCTCGCCTGTAAAAAGCTCTTTATATAGTGACAGCGTATTGTTTACCATGCGGGCTGCTTGCCTGTAGTATGGTTCTTCGCTTGCCTTTACGGTTAGCGGGTATGATATGCCGTCAATTATAAGGTTAATTCCCAAATCTCTATCTTCCATATGCAAGGGGTGTTTTATTTTTTCAACGACTCGATGCAACGGTCGATTTCACGCACCAGCTTGGATATTCTCTCTTTTGTCTCGTTGACAGCATTGTCGCTGAGGCTTAATATCTTCGCTTGTTTAAGGTTGTTGTAACTCTGTTCGAGTGCTTCGCAACGCAGTTCCAACTCTTTGAGAGTGTTCTCTTTTTGCTGAATCGTTGCCGTCAACTGTCTGTTGCGTTCCTCTTTCTGCTTGTATTCATAAATGAGGTGATGAAGTTTCTCTTCAAAGTTTGCAATAACAGTTCTATCATTCTCGGTCATAATACAACAATCAATGTACAAATATATGCATATTCGTAGTTTCTACAAATATATACGATTTTTGGGTAAGTGTGAAGAATTTGTTGCTTTTTTTATGTTTTTACACTGTTTTTTTATTCCGGAGTGTATAAAACATGCAAATGAGCATACTATCTCTTCAATATCTTTTTGCCGTTGACAATATAAATGCCAGGCTCTGTAATACGGTCGAGCCTCTGACCATTCATATTGTATATGCTGTTTGTTTCTGTAGTTTCTACTATGTTTATATCGGTTGTTTCTCCCTCTTTTTGTATTGTAACAATAAATTCCTCAATGGTTATATATTGCTGACTTGGAGTGAATGAAGGTGCAACAGACAATGTAAATTCTGCGCTCTGCGCATTTGGAGTGGCTGTCAGATAGTGGTCTTCTGTATCAACAGGTGTATCTGCTTCCCCTTCATTGCCGATTGTTACCTTTCCTTTATGTGAACTGCTTACCCAGTATGTGATCTTGTATCCGGTAATTATGCAGTTTTCAGGAACGGATAGTCTGTAAGTAATGTTGCTATGTGGATTTTCTTCATCGTCCCATGCATGAGCATAATATTTGAACTTACCGGAATTTACAGACATTGCGTTAACTGCAAAACCGTTGCTCGTTGTTGTCAATCGCAAATCTACAGGATATTCCTCTGTTGTTGTAAAGTACCATATACTGCTCTTTGATGTGCCGTTGTTGAATATTCCGGTTTCAGGGCTTACAACATATTCCTGTGCAACCGGTTGGGGTGATGATGCTTTTTCAAAGTTGGCAACATAGTTGTTGTTTGCACCCACAGTAACTTTAATTGTATTTTCGGTGCCTGCTACCTCTCCATCTTTTGTCCAGTTTATAAATGTGTATCCTTCGTTTGCCACGGCTGTGAGAGTTGCTGTTGAGCCCTCTGTCAATTCAGCAGTAACGTCGGTTGCCGCAGTGCCGTTGTTTATAGATGCAGTACCGGCTTCTTCGGGAGATACGGTTACGTTAATGCTCTGTTTCGCAACATCTGGTTTTAGATTGAAATTGGCATAATGTTCTGAATTGCCGTTCCATGAGTAGTTGTCGCCTTGGTATGGTGTTATGTCGTTGAGCTTGAACCATCCGTTACCGCTTCCGTTCCATCCGAAATTGAAATGGTAGTATCCGTTGTCGGTATAACCGTCGATTACAAACATATGGCGTGAATCGCCTGTGCCTGAGTTGTTTGCAGCATAGGGAATTGGGCATCCGTTGTCAAGGCTCTCCTTGATTTTTGCTTCCCATTGCTCCTGTGTGTAATCGCGTTGGTATGATGCCTGTATTTTGGGATAGTTGAAATATCTGTTGAGTCGTGCGGTCTCACGCTCCTCATTGGCAGTTGTTGCACCGCTTCCGAATGATGAGAAATTTGCGTGTGCAAGGTGTGCCATCAATTTTGAAACCTCATATATCTGTGTTTCGTTCCAATTACCGTCATATACCAACGGCATATTGCTCCAATCGTAATTTCTGTCGGTCATTTCCACGTATATTGGTGTCTGGCAGTTGTACAAAATGTTTGCTGTACCCTTTGTGGGGTAGCAGTGATGACGCAGGACAATTGCATAAGCAGTGGCTACACAACCGGTCTTGGCATGTGTGGTCCCATTGTAGCTTGTCCAGCACTGTTCGTTGAAAGGATAGTTTTGCCCCCAACTTGCAGTTTCGTAATATACAACCACATTTCCACCGGTTTCCTGAATGGTGCCTCTTGTTGTCGTCTTTTGTCCGTTTACACTGATACTTAATATAAGTGCGATGGCAAGCATCGCTGTTCTGAATATTGATTTCATATTATTTTTTGTTTTTACTCTATCGAATGCAAGTATAATAAAAAGATTTCTATATCTCGCCAATTTCTGTCTGTAACATCATTTTATAGTACTCAGCCTTTTTTTCGAGAGCAAGTGGATATGCTCTTGAACTTGAAGGCATTCGCCAGAAATTGAGAGTCCTGTTGTTTGTGGTAATTGTTGTCATATTGCCAACAGCGGGCTTCTCGCAACCGAATGTTGCCGTTACCACATCTGTAGCCTTTTCACCGGTAGTTACTATGGCTGTACAATGTGGTATATGCTCCAGAAGTGCGCATATGTCTGTAGGTGTTACCACCTCAAGAAATTTGTCCGATGCATTATCCTTCAGGCGTACAACCTCACAAGCAGTGTCGTATAAAGCTATTCCTTTCTCGTTGCAGAATGCCTCGATTCTCTCTTTGCAGAATCTCTTTTCACCTTTTAATTCAAAATGGTGTCTGTCGTTGTAGAATATGTGTCCCATCAAACGCCACATGTCGTTAATCCAATTAGGATAAAAGAACTCCATCGACCACCTTGCTTTGGGAGGCGGAAAACTGCCGAGCATCAGAATCTTTGCATTCTTTGGCAGGAACGGTTCCAATGGGTGTCTTTCGGTTTGCATGGCATTATTGTTTTTTGTACATCTCGTAGCGTTGTATCATCATTACCGGGTTGTATGCGCGTTTCACCTGGCGCAGTCCGGGGTCGCCAAGGTCCTCTTCGCGGTTGGCATATACAAGCTCTGGATGTTCCGCAAGAATGTCGTTAACAAAAAGCCTGTTTATGGCTTCGCTTGCTCCTGCGATGTTATGGTCGGCTTTTTCAATGTGTACAAACAGGGTGTCATTGAAAACTTCACCGAGCGTGAATGCCGTTATCTTGCCGTCGATGCGAAGAACACCTGCCGGTTGCTCGTATTTCAGCAGGTTCCTCACTGTTGCCATACACTGCCAATGCTCGTAGCAACGCATATTGTCCTCGCGGTTGTGCTGGCACTCCCTGTTGCTTGCGAGAAACTTTACCACATCGGTAATGTCGTCGGCAGTGCATCTGTTATATGTATATGCCGGTTGCTCTGTGATGAATTTGTTATAGCGGTTACGCTTCTTGTTCAGGGCTTTGCCTTGAAGGGTGGCAAGTTTTTGTATGTCATATACATAATCGCTCCAGTTTTCAAGCTCTTCGCACTCAAAGTGGGGGAGTATGCTTTGCAACTCTTCGACAAACTCCTGCGGTACTGCAGTAAGACGTAGCTCTTTACCGGTGTTTTCGCAATATTCTTTCAATATTGCAACGGCTTCCTTCAGTTCCATTTTGCCTATGGGCGGGAGGAATGCTTCGCTCTTCATGTCGTTCTGCGATTTGCATGATATGAATAGAGTATCCTCTTCTATGGCATATCTGTAATCCATGAATCGAGCCCACATTATGAGATTGCCTGGAGTGTAGTCGCACGAGCGGGTCTTTTCGGGTTGGACGAACTGTAGCAGCTTGTCGGCAATGTCTATGGTTACCGGTTCGAATTTGAGCATAATGGTGTTTCTGTGATTATAAATAAGGCTGACTAAAACAGTTCTTTTATTCAACCAATAGGCAATGAGGGTGCCCCTGCTTTTTATTTAGGGTCACCCTCATCTTATTATTTTTTGTCCATATCCTCGGCTTGTGGACGTGGCTCTTTCTTTGCAAGTGATACAATCTTATATACATACTCGCTCATCCATGCCTGTGAATAGCCGAGCTTCTCCTTGTAGTTGCGTATTGAATATACGGTGCGGAATGTGGCTTCGTCTTTCCACTTGTTCTTGGTCAGAATGTCGTTGATTACCTGTTCTGTCATGCCGCGCAACAGCTTGTGCATGAATCCGGGTACGCGGAATTTCCATTTCATAAGGTTGCCGACAAGCATCATCAGGTCGTTGCTGAAACCCTGGAATGCGAAAAGATAAGGCTGTACATCCTGTACCTTCTTACAGTTTTTCTTTATCGAAGAGTCAATCTCCTTAAAGAATATCTCGTTCATGCCATACAGTTGCTCAAGCATCTTTTTGCAACGTCCGCGCTCTGCAACACCGAGCTTGTTGTTCTGTGTAGCCACTTTAAGTGTGCGCTTGAATGTTGCAAGGTCGGGCAACATTCCAATGTTTGTGATGCCAAGGTTGGCTGCCAATACTGCTTGATAATATACGCGGATAAGGGTCATGAAATCCTCCATGCCACCTACGCGGTCAACATTCTGCTTTTTCTTGAAAAAATCGAATAGTCCCATCTGGAAACTTTTTTAGTTTGTTATTTATTTCTTGTTCTTTCTCTGGTTTCTTATTCTCTCCTGTTCCTCGAGCATCTTTTTCTGCTGCTCCTGCATTGCTTCGAGTCGTGCGAACATGTTGTTCTGCTTCTTAGGATTACTCTTGTTGCTCTCGGCATATGCTTCCATCTTCTTCAAGAGTTCCTGCTCGTTGACAGCCTTTCTCAAATATATGAAGATTATTACGCTCACCAATGTAGATACAAAGTAGTAGAAGTTCAATCCCGATGAGTAGTTGTTGAACATGAAGAAGAACATTATAGGCATCAGATACATCATCCAACGCATAATCTTCTGCTGTTGTTCCATTTCAGGGCTGCCACCCATTGAAGGCTGCATCTTGCTTGTGTAGTATGTGTTGAGTATCTGTGTAACGCAGAACAACAGACAGAACAAGCTTATATGGTCACCGAGCAACCATATCGGTGTGTCCCAGCTTATGATGGCATCGTAAGCCGAAAGGTCGTGTGCCCAAAGGAAACTTTGCTGACGTAACTCTATTGAGTTTGGTACAAAGTTGAACAATGCAATGAATACAGGCATTTGAATGAGCATTGGCAAACAACCACCCATTGGACTTGCACCATATTTTGAATATAGTGCCATTGTCTCCTGCTGTTTCTTCAGAGCATCCTCCTGCTTGGGATATTTCTTGTTTATCTCATCGATGTATGGCTTCAATGCACGCATCTTTGCCGATGACATATATGATTTCTTGGTGAAAGGATAAACTACTGCCTTTACAATAAGTGTAAGGAGTATAAGTACTATACCCATATTCAGTCCAAGGCTTGAAAGACCGTCGAACAGATACATGATGAAATAACGGTTTATCCAGCGTACGATAGGCCATCCGAAATAGATAAGTTCCTGCAACTCAAGGTCGTTTTCTGGGTTAATAGCCATTTTGCTGCTCTCACGCAATGTGCTGAACTTGTTTGGACCGTAATAGAACTGTATTGCTGTAGGCTGCTTGCCTGTTGGGTCAAACGGTGTAGTCATTGTAGCAAAGCAGTCCTTAAGCATGTTTTCGCCCTTTGCTATAATTTTTGAATTTAACTGTACATTGTTGAACTCTTCGCCCGAAATCATGATGCACGAGAAGAACTGGTTCTTGTATGCTATCCAGCTCATAGGTTCTGTAAATTTCTCGCTCTCGTCTTTCATTTCGCTCAAGTAGTCCGAGTCATCATCTACAGGCTTGTATGTGAGGCTTGTGTAGCGTTGCTCAAAGTCGTATCCAACCTCCTGTTGGCGCAAAAGCTGTACCCAATTGATTTCTATATCCTTTTTACTGCTTAATATATCATCCATGTTGTGTGCATCGATGAAAAGGTCGAGCATATAGCTGTCGTTGTGCAACAGGTATTTGAAGTCGATATATTTGTCTGCAGCGAATGCCAGACGCATAGTGGCACTGCTGTCGGTGTGTGCTATGAGTTTTGAATATAGCCCTTTGGTGTTGATATTCTTGTATCCCTGTTTGCTTTCGAATGTGAAATTAAGGGTGTTGTAGTCATAATCGTCCTTGCGGTTCTTGAGCTTGTCGTTGCTGTCGAAAAGAACAATGTCGCCACCCTCCTGATTCTTATAATCCTTCAGAGAAACCGATGTTACACGGCTGCCGTATGTGGAAATGTTTATGTTTACCAGATTGTTCGACAATACAACTGTCTCGTTCTTTCCGTTGAGAACGTTGTAGAACAGGGCTGTTGTGTCGCTCTTTTGTCTTTCTATTTCGGCAAGTTTTGCTTGCTCGGCTTTCTGCCACTCGAATTCCTTTATCTTCTCTACCATGGCTATTGAGTCACGATAGTGCTTTTGTGCTTCGAGGTCCTTGGGACTTGGTTGGTTAAGGCTGAAATAGCCAATTAATACAATACCGATCAGGATATATCCGATAATGCTTTTTTTGTCCATGTCTTTTTGTATCAAATAAAATGTTGTAATTGCTGATTTGTAAAATTCGTGCGAAGATAATAAAAATAACTTTAAAAGCCGTTGCTTGTGATGCTAAAAAACATGATATTGCCATTTTTGTTGTTAATTTTACACATCTTTTATACATCAGTTAAAATATATTGCTATCTTCGCAGAAATGTTTATTAAGTAAAATCAAGTTCTATGAAAACAAAATTTTTCTTATTATTGTTGATTTCTTTTGTGGTTTCCGGCGTAAAATCACAGGACAGTCAGGAAGTCGTTGATTTTTACAATCTGAAAATTGATGAACTCGTAGGCAAGTGGCAAAACATATCTTCTGAATATGATGAAGAGAAAACAAATCATGTATATGCAAAGGTCTTCACATCGCCAGTGTTATATAAATCTGTAATAACAGATGCGTTCAGTGTAGAAGAAACAAAAACAGAAGGTGATGCTCTCTCTCTGGATGAACAGCGTTCCGAAGTTATCGATGCCATGATGCTT
>JAGBSZ010000126.1 GCA_017631585.1 Bacteroidaceae bacterium | reverse complement strand
TGTTGCTTGTGTTTGTATATACTATTTTCATTATCATCTTTTCCTCATCAATGAACTCATAATTCATGACAGAGACAGTACCCTCCCATGGCTTGTTGAAATGGCTTAGAATTTTCTCATGAAGCGTATTCTCGTTGATTATTTCGAAGTTTCCCTTTTGTGCAACAAAACCGCTGAAATTACCCAAGGATGTAAAGAAGGAGAAATAGCTTTTGTCGTTGTCATAAACTTTAATGACCGCGCCTGGAACTGTTTGGATTTTGCCTGTTTCATCCTGCTTTACCAAGCATTGTTGCCATATACCAACGATTGGGCATTCCACAACTTTATCTATTGTGTCAAGTCTGAATTCCACAGGCATCGTAAATGCCATACGTTCAGGTTTGTTATATATCGTGCCGGGGTTCCATCGTGGCATCTTCTTTACCACACGTATGGCCTCATTATCCAGAAGGCTATTGCCACTACTTCTAGCGAGTTCAACCTCTTTAATTTTACCGTTTTTCTCAACACTGAATCTTACAAATGCCTTTCCCTCGATTCTGTTTTCTACACATTCTTTGGGATAGCGTATATTCAATTGTAGATATTCCTTAACAGCATTCCATCCCCCTGGGAATTCGGGTTGTGATTCAGGATTACTGAAAACCATTTCATCATTTTCTTTGCTCTCCTTTTTATTCAATTTGAAGTTCACCGGCAATGTAAACATCACATTCACCGCTTCGCCTTTGTTCTTGCCGGGGTTCCAGCGAGGCATCTTCTTTACCACGCGAATAGCCTCTTTGTCGAGCAGTTGGTTACCGCTGCTCTTGAAGAGTTCAACTTTTTTGATTTTACCGTTTTTATCAACAATGAATCTTACAAATGCCCTTCCCTCTATTCCCGAAGCACTGCACTTCTTGGGATAGCGTATCTCTTTTTTCAAATAATCCATAAGAGCACGCATTCCGCCGGGGAACTCAGGTTGTTGTTCACAAACACGCATGACATCCTTCCCCACTGCTGGAAGATCTATTTCAAACGGTTTATCACACTTATCCTGCGCGTGGCAAGGAATACAGAACAATGATAAAGCCATTGCTGCAATAGCAATAAACACAATAATTCGGTTTGGTTTCATAGCTGTTAAAGTTTTCAGGTGATTAACAAAGATAATCACAAGCGAGCGAGAAATGTGAAGCTTGCTTCAATATTTTTCAAAGCGAGTGCAGTATATGTTCGCGGATTACCGTAAAGATAAACAGTTTTTCTTGTAATTACAACGCTTTTATAAGGTTTTCAAACGCATCAAAGTTTCTTGGGTCGGCATTTACATCGAGCAGGTTGGCGTTGCGGTCAATGAGCCTGTAGGTCGGGTACTGATTTACCTTCAGGAAATTCTCGACTGCACTCTGCTGAACATCGGGCAAGTTGTAATGCACTACATTGTCGCCTGTTACTTCATATTCCTTGATAACGTTCTTCCACGACTCATCATCACTGCGGTTGGCAAGATAAAGGAATACTATATCATACTGTGCCATTCTCTCGTAAAGCTCTTTGCTGTGCGAAAGAGCCTGACGGCAAGGACTGCACCAAGTACCCCAAACATCAATGAGGACAATCTTGCCTTTGTATGGCTCAACGAGCTTACGTAGAATCTTCTCGCCGTCACTCATTTCCTTAACCTCGTCGTTGGTTTTCAGGCTTTCGCCACCTGATAGAGCACGACGTTGCAAAGCAAGATATCTGTTCTGCATCTCCAGCACTGTGTTTATTGCAGCCGGTGTCGATATATTCTTCTCTGCCCACTCTATCACATCTGCCGGTAAGGGAATACGGCGGTTGTTTATTTCGTTCCAGATGATGCCGGCCATATAAATATCGTATATCTCCTTGTTGTTTGGCAGGCTACTTATCGCATGCTCCGGAATTTTGACAGCAAATTCCCTTATTATTGCATCGGCGTTACTGTTCCACACATCATTTATAATATAAACAATTTCGCTATTATCGAATTCGCTTATAAGTTTTTCTCTCTCCGCCTCACCGTCAAGTGTTGCAAGTCGTGCCTTCATCTTTTCAAGTTCACTGTCGTAACTATTCACAGCACATGCCTGTTTCTCATCGAGCGAGATTGTTCCACATGCTGCAAGACGTTGCAATGTCTTTCCCACAGAGCCTTCCTGTTCTGGCATATTCTGTACTTTATAATTCATATAATCCGTCAAGAAACGGAGATAATCGCGGTAGAGGCTTTTGGGGCTGCACAACGTTGAAAATCCATCGGTAGATAATGGTGCAATCATACTGTTCCAAAGAGAGTCGGCAAAGGCAATATATTCTGCCGGCAGTTTGTCGCCTTCAACATAGTACATCCCCTGCATAAGGCTCTCGCCCATCCCGGCACGATAATAGCCTGTGAGATAGTCGATATATCGGCGCGACAACATGGGGTGCTCCCCGACTCTCTCTTGCAGTTCGGCATTATATCGACGGCCACACTCCTTTACGTGGTGCAAGAACTCCATTGCCTGCTCCTGAGTGGCATGGTCGTGCTCTATGCGCTCGTTCATAAATGAAGCCGGATAGGCTGTCAACTCATTTTGCAGACGTGTATCGTTGCCCATAAAGAGTTTCTGCCCAGTGCCGAAATCGTGGAGAAAGAAATATGTCTCCCCCGGCTCAAGCACTATACTCACCATTGTTCTTTTCCAATCAACAAATACCTGCGAGGTATTCTGTAACGGCATTTTTAGTGTGAAACGTCCCAAGGAATCCATTTTTGCATACAATGACAAACCGCGGGGTTCGCGTGTAACAACATTATGTACCATTACCTTGAACTCTTTTCCGCCTCTTTCCAAAGCCTCGGCTGGCATATCCTTCAACCAACCGATTATTGTAACGCTGTCGCCCATTCGGTAGCCGTTGTCCTTGAAGCCCACGCGGTTGTCTTTCACAGGATAATCGGGCAATGTGGCGGTGGTTATGGGGCTGCACTTTACAGCCTTTGAATTGCCTACGGTGATTGTACGTGTGCCTTTCTTCATCTTGCCCACCTTAATGTCGAGCACATCGTTGCCGTTCTCAACAGTAAGTGTGTAACCGCCACGCATCTCTGCCATTGACTTTATATTCCAAAAGCGTGAATCGTAGATAACCTGTTTTTCGGCAAAGCCTATCAACCAATCGCCAGTGGCATCGTTGCGCCAATAGGTGTCGGTTATTCCACTCGGCAAGGTAGCAGCACTGCGTATATTCTGCACAGTCCAACCAACGCGTCCATCAAGCGTGAAGCGTTCTGTATTTGCGGGCAGAGGTTCGAAAGATAGCAGGATATCGACCTCTCCGCTTGCAGGAACCACAAAAGGAACATCATACTCCACACACATCGCGCCGTCGTACTCACTCGACATCTTTCCTTTCAAGGCATAACTGTTTACACCGTCATTGAGCGTAGTTCCCAGTGCTATACCCGCCTGAAAACCCGCGGGAAAATCAATATGCAAGAGAACATCAGTCCTGTCGGGATAAAACCACACTTTGTTTACATCAAAGACTGTGCTTGTTCCGTAACCAGTTACGACATCTTCCCAAACTTTCTCCTGTGCAAAGCCACATAAGGTGGCAAATGCAACGATTAATGTTAAGAATAGTTTTTTCATATCGCTTATTCAAATTCTACTCCAATAATAAAATAGTGTGGCGATAGTTTCATAACTTGGCTACTCATATCCGCAGGTATTTTTGTCTCGCCACAGAGGCGGTATGTTTCATATTTCTCATCCCACCAGGGAGCTGCATAGAGAACAAGCGGAATGAATTTTCCCTTTTCAAAACCATCAATTATGAAAGGTCTTGTATAATAATCAAGTTTGCGATGTGATTTATCCATACGATTGTCGCGTAAACTTAACAATTTGCTAAAAAGTGCCATCTGTACTTTTCCGGCAACTTCAAATTGCACCCTTTGCTCCATATCCGCACCAACGGGAGTAAAACCTATCTTCAATCGTGTTGCAAGGCGGAAGATGTCATTATCCTCGTCATCTGCAATTGCCGATGCCTTTATCACTCTCTGTTCTTCCTCACTGTATTCGCTTATTCTACGGATTAATTCAAATACTGATGAACGTGAACGCGAATCACCTACTTCCACCAAATTACCATTCTCATATTCCTTTACACAGAATTCAACATGCGTTGCCTTATCTTTCAACGACGAAATATCATAGACAAACATATTGTAACCGGCCTGTTGCAACAGCGACAGACAATCGTCAAATGTCGCAACCAATTGGTAGTCTTCAAACTTTGTGTCAACACTTTTGATTTCCTGTGCAAAGCCACATACGGTGGTAAACGCAACGATTAAGGTTAAAAATAGTTTTTTCATATCTTTTATTCAAATTATATTAGATTGTGTCAGCGGCAATTTAACCATGGTCTTATACAAAATACCTTTCTCATTATCTTTCAT
>JAGBSZ010000125.1 GCA_017631585.1 Bacteroidaceae bacterium | reverse complement strand
CAACCAATACCCTGCATTATTCTCTCTGGCGAATACCTTTCTTCTGATGGCGAAATATCAAATTTCTGGAGGTGGTTGGACACAACTACAGGCGAAATCATAGACGGATACGGCGATTTTTATGCAATTGAACGGAGGTAATGTTATGAATGTATTAATTGCTTGTGAAGAAAGTCAAAGAGTGTGTACAGCGTTCAGAGCGAGAGGTCATGAAGCATTCAGCTGCGATATTCTTCCACCGTCTGGTGGGCATCCCGAATGGCATATACAAGGCGATGTGTTGCCAATTATAAATGGCTGTTGCGAATTTTATACGCTTGATGGAAAACGGCACGTTTTATTAAGGGAGTGGGATTTAATAATTGCCCATCCACCTTGCACATACCTTTCAAATGCTGGAGCTTGTAGATTGTATAAAGTTATTGATGGGAAAACTTATATTTTGCGGGATCGATTTGAAAAAGGGCTTGACGCAAAAGATTTTTTTCTTAAACTTCTTTTAGCTATGTGCGACAAAATAGCTGTCGAAAATCCCATCCCTTCCGCTGTTTACAGATTACCAGATTACTCTCAAATAATCCAGCCATACGAATACGGTCATCCTTATACGAAAAAAACCTGTCTATGGCTTAAGGGTTTACCCAAACTGCGCCCGACAGAGATAGTGAAACCGATTGGCGGTTATGTATGCGGAAACAGCGAAATTTGGAAAAAGCAAGCTGCACGAGGCGAAGTAATTGGAAGAGAAAAATCGCCAAAGCACAGAAGCAAAACATTTGAAGGTATAGCGAAAGCAATGGCAGAGCAATGGGGGTGAAAAAATGCTGTTCAAACGTAGAGCAATTATTAAAGATGTCGATATTACAATTGACCCATTCAACGAGGGGCATTGTGCCGAAATCTTGTTAATGTTTCAGATGCAGGAAGTCACGCCCGATTATGTCAGAAACTATAACGCACCAATGACTGTAATAATCTGGGGAGAAAATCATATTTCCTACGATTTATATGGCCATCTTGAAGAAACTTTGCAAATGCTTTTTGAGGTGGCGCAATGCAAATATTTTTCTGAATTAATAGGTAAAACAGTTATGGTACAATGGGACGGCGACCATCGAGAAATCAATGCTCTTGAAACTGTTAACGGCTGGGCTGTCACTATCGGAAGACGAAAATACAAGGAGGGATAATTAATGTTTGTGTATGGAACAAAAGATTTGTTTCTTGCAATCTATATAGGCGTAATTCTCATATCATATCTTGCCTATATAATCTATGTAATAATACATGATGGGAGGAATAAAAAATGAGTGTCGACAAAATGCTTATATCTTATGTGCAAATACATCGTGGTATAGAAAAGGCATGGGATGTACGAATTATTGGCTATTATCACAACACAAGAACAGCACTTAAGTGCAGTTTTGGGCACGATGAACTTGAGAGATTTTTGGATATTCTACTTAGCACTTGTCACGCTGAATCAATCGGCGATTGTTTCGGGCGTACTCTGCCCGTGCTTATAAATGACGAAACGGGTATTCCGGATTGTTTGGAAACGCTTGCTTGGTGGACACAAACTTTCAATATTCGTAAAGCTGTGCTTAATGATATAAATTAGGAGATAATATAAATGAAGCATCAATCTAAAGAGCTAATAATTTCAATTGGGAAAAAATTAAAAGCAATTAGGGAATCCCGTGGTTATACTCAGGAATATGTTGCCATTCAAACTGATATAGCCCGTAAATCCGTTATATTGTATGAAAACGGCAAAATGAAAAATCCCGGTATAGTTACACTTGAATTGCTTGCGTCTTTTTATGGCTTAACTTTAAAAGATATTTTGTAAGGAGAAATTTATAATGAAAAAATATGACGCTATCAAGCTTAGACCGTGCCCCTTTTGCGGTAATGCTATTTCAACGGGTTTTGAAAGTGATTTGGGTAACGGCAGAATCCGTGCAGAATTTACTTGTAAAATCTGCAATTATTCTTGGTATAGGTATCTGGAACGTTGCGAATCTCTTGTTTCTGCTGTTGAGAAACTTTGGGATTTCATAGATGAATGGAATACGAGATATAACACAGATGATTAACGTCACAATATGAATCAAAGCCCCGCCGAGTAATCGGTGGGGCTTTTTTATATGTATCAATAAGACTTGTTTTCACAAAGCGGATAGCACTGTCCAACAAACGCGTCAGGCGGTACATTCAAACCGGGCTGTCCTGCACGTTCAGAGTAAAATACAAGTCCTGATACCAAATTAGTATGCTATGGCTTTCAAGAGAGCTTCTTTGCATCTCAAGTCCTTAAATCTGAAACATCCTTTTTCAAAATAATAACGGAGATTTGATATAAACAAACTGTTCCTTTTAAGCATGACATAATTAACATTGTGGTCATCCGTAGTCACAGCCATTGAATCAGGAAAACTCAAATCCGGGTGGTCATCACAATAGATTATACCCAGCTCAGGAAATTCGCGTATTCCATAATCTCTACCACCATATCGCAATGTGCAAAGATAACGTGAACGCCCCTCCGGTTTTTCAATGAACGCTGTATTGTCATTAAGATATACAGATTCAGAAGAATAAGAAACGTATCTGTTTCCCGCAAACGCCCTGTTGAATCCGCTTTCTTTCTGTGCTTCACCAGCGCTTTCTATATATCCTTGCTCAAGCACAAATCCATCGCCCCTAAGAAAATGTGTATTGCTTCTTAAGCGCTCAGTAATACCCAGCTCTACATAGTACGGATTTATAATGGACACCGGGTTGGATAGCATTACTATTGGCACGTACCTGATTTGTTCTCCGTTACCTCGGGCAACTGATGTATGCACAGAAATAAGTTTCCGGATTTCATCCGGGCAATAATGGTTAGTCTCTGACTGGAACTCATCAAACAACATTCGCGCCACATCTGAGAATAGGTGGCTATATTTTTTTATCTGGTCGGCGCTATTCAGCGTAATTGCATAGCCGCACGATTTGCCGATACCGCTGTCATCATCTTTCCTGCAAAGAAACAATTCATGGTATGTTCCATTTCCCCTACGTTCGCTTCTCATGTAGTAATCAGGAAAGAATAAGTTTCCTATATCTTTAAAGAACTTATCAGCTATTGCATCCAGCTCATAATTAAATCTGTATATAAGACAGAACTTTTCGTTCTTATCCAAAAACCTATTAACACACCAGCGACCGAAAAATGTTGTCTTACCTCCGGTTCTATTTGTAGTACATATATATATTTCAGGCTTTTTTCCGTTTCTATCTTTCATGGATAGTAGTTTAGTACCGTCATAATACTTGCTTTCTCCCATTGAATTGCACCTCCTTACATTTTTGCTTTTGCTTTACTACTATAAGTATACTTCAAAACTTGACTTTTGTCAAGCAATGTGCTATAATAAAATCAAGATAAAGGTGAGGTTATAATGCGTATGAAATATCTAATTGTCATTGGCTTTATTGTAGGCGACATAATAACCGGGCTTATAAAAGCTTTCTATAAAGAAGGACTCAATAGCACCATCCTCCGCAAAGGCTTGTTTCACAAATTGTCAGAGATTATTACACTGTTTGGCGCGACATATATAGACTACGCTATGAAATACATGGAGCTTGGTCTTCCGGCACAAATCTTCAATGGTGTATCTATTTATATCTGCTTGATGGAAATCATAAGCATATCCGAAAACATTTCCGCTGTTAATCCAAAACTGGCAAAACTTTTAAGTCCCTACTTGGAGAAGATTAAATCAAAAGATAAGGAGGATACCAATGAGTAATATTTACGGAAAAGGCATTGACGTTTCATCGCACAATGGAGAAATAAAGTGGAGTGCTGTTGCAAAAGAAATAGACTTTGCAATCATTCGCGCTGGCTTTGGCTCCGGAAACATTGACCAATACGCTGTTCATAACATTAAAGAATGCGAAAGGCTTTCAATTCCTTACGGTCTTTATTGGTTCTCATACGCCTATTCAATTGACATGGCAAGAAAGGAAAGCGAATATCTTTGTAATTTTGCTGATAAATACAATCCTACACTGCCGCTGTTTTTTGATTACGAATATGACAGTGATAAGTATGCAAAGCTGCACTGTCCTCTCGGAGTGACAGACCAAATGCGCTATGAATTTGCTATGGCATTTCTCAACAATGTGGAAAAGCGAGGATATTTTGCCGCACTTTATTCCAACATCGATTATCTCAACAAAGGCTTCCGCGCTATAACAAAGCGTTTTGCACTATGGCTGGCAGAATGGGGTGTGTCTTCGCCTTCTGTTCCTTGCATTTTTTGGCAGTCTACAGACTCCGGAAAAGTGAATGGAATATCAGGCAAAGTAGACATGAATACTGCTTACAAGCTTTTCGCCGGATTGCACGAAGAAACAGAAAAAATAACACCAACTCAGCTAAAAGAAATACAAGAAATAAGCGAAGGAATCATAGAAAAATATGTAGCAGTAGCACAAGCAATAATAAAAGGCGAATATGGAAACGGCGAAGAGCGAAAAAACAAACTCAAAAATGCTGGTTATGATTATGAATTGGCACAGGGAATTGTCAACTATTTACTTGGTATAAAATAATGGCTTTTGTTCCAAGACTGTCAACGTCATCCCCTACGCAAATGCTCGATAATCCTTGGTGGTACTCCACAGCATCTAATCCGTATCTCGGGTGGTACAATCGTTTTACTAATACTGGTAACGGTCTTCCAAACTGTACTTGTTATGCATATGGGAGATACGCTGAGATTAGAAACCATTGGGAATCAAGCATGTTGCCGAGGGGGGATGCCGGTTCATGGTATTTGCAAGCCACAGACCCGAACAGCGAATTTTATATTGGCGCAGGTAATTTTGGGCAAGTGCCCCAGCTTGGCGCTGTTATTTGCTGGGGTGACCCTAATGCCGTGTATAATTCCAATTGGATAGCGGTATCAGGATATGCCGGTCATGTAGCTATTGTTGAACGAATTACCTACGGCACAGGCGGTGTTATACAATCTATTACAACATCGAATAGCGCTTATGGTGGCAGTTATTTTTATACTTCGACAATAAACCGTTATAATTCGATGTTCCCTAATGACCAATACCACATTTCATATCATAACAATGCATACAGAACACAAGGTTTTATTTACAATGAAAATTCACAGCCGCCGGTTCCACCACCAGCGTCACGGAGAAAAATGCCGCTGTGGATGATGTTACACTATGGCATATAAGGAGTAATTATTATGGCAGAACTTAGCAGAGAAGATTTTTTTGCCAGAATTAGCGCACGTGTGGATGGCGATTCTTCGCCGGAAGCAATAGCATTTATGGAGGACATGACCGACACTTATAACGGTCTTGTAAAACGCGCTTCCACCGGAGCTGACGAATGGCAGAAAAAGTATGAAGAAAACGACCGTGCTTGGTCGGAAAGATACAAGGCAAGATTCTTTAGGGGTGACGCTGCTTCGCCTGCGCCTGATTGCGCCACTGAAGAAGACGAATACAACCCGGAATCTGTGACTGTTGAATCGCTTTTTAGCGACAGAAAGGAAGGATAACAAATGCCTATTATACCCAGCACGAAAAGACTTAACGCAAGCGCTGTAGATATTCTTAACGCAATACGGAACAGCGCTTCTGCAAACTACAGGGACTATATCCCTGCCGCTGATGCGTCTGCCGATTCAGTAAAAGAAATCGGCAGAATAATCATGGATTTCCCCGCGCTCAAAAATGAATTTCTTACTGCCCTTGTGAATCGTATAGGACGGGTGCTTATCACCTCTAAAATGTATGAGAATCCTTGGGCTGTATTCAAGAGAGGTACGCTTGAGTTTGGCGAAACTGTCGAGGAAATTTTTGTCAACATAGCAAAGCCGTTTGAGTTTGACCCGGCTGTTGCAGAATCCAAAATTTTCGCTCGTGAAATTCCTGATGTAAGAGCAGCTTTCCACATTCTCAACTATCAGGTTTTCTATAAAGCCACCATTCAGAATGAACAGCTCCGTCAGGCGTTCCTGTCTTGGGATGGTATCTCCACGCTCATCGCCAAAATTGTGGAAGCTATGTACACTGGTGCTGCTTATGATGAGTTTGTTACTATGAAGTATATGCTTGCTAAGCACATACTCAATGGCGAACTTTATCCCAAACAGGTGTCAACTGTAAGTGCCGCCAACATGAAAGCCATAGCCGCGACTGTCAAAGGTGTTTCAAATAGAATGGAGTTCCTCTCGACCGATTACAACCTGTCCGGCGTTGCCAATCGCACCGAAAAGAGAGACCAGTATCTTATTATGAACGCCGACTTCGATGCTACTATGGACGTTGAGGTTCTGGCTTCTGCGTTCAACATGGACAAAGCTGAGTTCATGGGGCACAGAATCCTTATAGACGGCTTCGGCGTTCTTGATGCTGCTCGACTTGCTGAACTCTTCAAGGGAGACCCCAACTATACTGCTCTTACGGACGCTGAAAAAACAGCGCTCAATGCAATTCCTGCGGTTCTTGTCGATAGAGACTGGTTTATGATTTTTGACAACCTGTTTGAATTTACTGAGCAGTATAATGGCGAGGGACTTTACTGGAACTACTGGTATCATACTTGGAAGACCTTCAGCGTTAGCCCGTTTGCCAATGCTTGTGTGTTTGTCCCCGGTCTTCCCTCCATCACCAGCGTTGAAGTTTCTCCCTCCAGCATCACGATTTCCCCGGGTCAGAGAGCGCTGCTTTCTGCTGAAGTGACTACGGATAATTTCGCGTCCAAAGCTGTTAACTGGTCGCTTGTCGGCACACTTGCCTTCCCCTCTATAGCTGTTGACGGCTCGGGTGAAGCTATTGCCGCTACTTCAACGTCTATTCCGTTCGATGGGGCTGAAGTTAGTGCAAACGCCCTTGCTGGAAGAAAAATTGTTTTCGGCACTGGAACAGACAAGTATACCATCGTAAGCAACACAACTTCTGCTCTCACTATAACTCCCGGGCTTGCCAGCAACGTTGCTGATAACACCACCATAAATGCCGCTGACACCGTTACCGGTGATGACCTCCCCGCTTACATCGACATTTACGGCGAAATCACCATCGCCCCCGATTGCCCCTCGGGTACTTCAATAACCGCTACAGCGACCAGCGTTTACGACAGCACTAAGTCTGACACTTGCGCTGTTACCGTTGGTTAAGTCTTAACAGACAAGGCACATCATTGATGTGCCTTGTCTGAAAATAAGGATGTGACACTATGGACATAGCGCCGAATACTACAATTAAACTGCTTACCGGTGTGCCGCTTGACCCCACCTATGACCACACTATTTTTTTCCCTACACTTAGTACAGTTTCTGCATCGCGCTTAAATCAAGCCAACGCCTTTAGTGTTTATGCAAAATACACACTTGACAGCTACAGTTATCAGAGAACAGATTCTAATGTAATAAGCGTCAGAAAACCAGTAGAAGACATAATAGATTGCAATTATCTTATGTTTAAAAATTCCAGTTTTGAAAACAAATGGTTTTACGCTTTTATAACAACCATAGAATACCAAAACAACGGAACATCGAGAGTGCATTATGAAATAGACCAGTTACAAACTTGGTTCTTTGATTACACACTTGACCAATGTTTTGTCGAGAGGGAACATAGTGCTACAGACAATCTCTTTGAAAATTTGGTAGAGGAAGGATTGAATCTGGGCGAAACAATTATAGACGCTAATTATCATTTCAGCCTTAATGACATGGGTGTGTGTATTTTGAGAAGTAGGTTTCCGGCTGGTGCTGAAGGGCCAGCGCCATCTCGTACATGGTTTGGGCTATATACACCAGTAGAGATTGCTCTCTTTGATAGTGCGGCAACACAAGAAGCTGTGGACGAAATTGACCTATATCTGAATGACTTTCAGGAAGATGATATAATCTGTATATATCAATTTCCACTTTTCATGCTTGGCGAATACACCATAGCCATAAATACACGGCATAGAATCGCGCCCTCATCAATTCCTACCAGCCCGGTTAAAGGTCAAATAAGGCTTCTTCCGCACACAACCTCCCTTGATGGATATACGCCAAATAATAAAAAACTATTTTCATACCCCTTTAATTTTATTACGTTGTCAAATAACTCCGGACAAACGGCAGACTACAGGTGGGAAGATTGGACTGATACTGTCTCGCTGGGTACGTTCAATATAGAAGGCGTATTCTCAACAACACCAGCTACAATCTGTTATCCGCTTGGTTACCAAACGCATTATAATGATGCTGCCCCTCTAAGTCCACAAGCGTTATATGACATTGGCGTTACCTATACGGCATTTCCGCTTTGTGCTTGGACTGGCGACACCTTTAAAGCTTGGTGGGCGCAAAATAAAACATCTATTACTACGGGGATAATTTCATCTGTTATTAGCACTGCTGTGGGTATGGTATCTGGAGCAGCTGTTGCCGCAATCCCGGGTGTTGGCGCTGTTACAGCCGCAATGGGTGAAGGACAAATGTTATCTTCTGCCGCTGGCGGTATTTCTGATGTGCTACGAACACTTGGAAAAATTGAAGATATGCATAATATGCCCAATCAGACACACGGGCAAGTACAGGTTGATTCTCTGAATATTGCACTACAACGGCAGCGCTTTACATTTTATTTCCGTACATTGAAAGCGCAAAACGCCAAAATAATAGATGATTTTTTCTCACGATACGGCTACGCGACTAAAACAAGTAAAGTCCCAAATAGAGCTGTAAGAAAACGCTGGACATACACAAAAACTTTGGGGTGTACAATTACCGGCTCCATACCGGCAGAAGCCGCTTCAAAAATCTGTTCGCTCTATAATACTGGAATAACATTTTGGCGCTATGATTCGTCACTGCTCGTGAATAATAAGCTCCCGGTCGGCGACTACGTAATGACTGATAACGCACCATTATAAGGGGTGATTATATGGCAAGAAAAAACTCAGAATTTTATGAAAGCGCAAAAAGAAATAAAGCATCTTATCTGGTATATTTTGACAGACTGACTGAACTGGCTATCAGTATGTTTGAGTGGGTAAATCTCCCGTCTTCAATTGACCCTCGTTTCCTTGAGCTTACACTTGTTGGAGACGGAATGGCAGTTTTCTTCAGCGATGAGATACTTGGCTATCTCGCTTTGCAAACCACCATTGGTGGAAGATTGAGCGTTTACCGCATACCAATCGACAGAAGAGCTTTTTCTTCAAACGGTTATCAGAGACAGCTTGATGACACAAACTCGGTAATAATTTTCAACAATCTTCTCCATACAAATGGCGCGCTTGAACTTGAAAAATTCGCGCGACAGCTCTATGAACTGGACAGAATTGTTGACATCAATGCGAGAGCGCAAAAGACACCAATACTTATTACTTGTGATGAATCAGAGCGTCTAACAATGCAAAATCTCTATATGAAATATGATGGTAACCAGCCGCTTATACTTGGAGATAAATCGCTCAATCCAAAATCATTACAAGTACTTAATACTGGTGCACCTTATGTTGCCGATAAAATTTATACGCTCAAAAAACAAATCTGGAATGAAGCGTTGACTTATCTGGGAATATCTAATGTCAATATAGAAAAGCGAGAACGTCTTATTTCAGATGAGGTACTTAGAAATTCTGGCGGTGTTGTCGCTTCTCGTTATTCGCGTCTTGAAGCTCGGAGACAGGCTTGCAGGGAAATAAACGCAATGTTCGGTCTTAACATTTGGGTTAACTATCGTGAAGATTTCCAAATTGTGTCGGAAGAACCGGCTATTCCGACTAACGAAGATGCTGAGGATGGTGGTGAAGCTGATGAGTGATTTCACAACACAAGTGCGGTATATTTGTGAGTATGCCGCCGGACTTACTTCAAGTGCTGGATTCTCGCAAATAGATGGGATACTCGATATAGCAGCACCAATAATTTTCAATTTCGATTATCCAATCTTTGACGAAAGCTATCGAATACCGCTTGAAAAGAAAATTCTTAGACATTTCTATACGCGCGAAATCTGTGAAGAGACTGTAGGACTGTGGCAACTCAGACTGTGCGATAAAATGAACGTCATAATGCCATACTATAACCAGCTATACGAAAGCGCCTTAATAAAAATAGAACCGCTTTTAACAACCGATTATACAAGAACAGGAAATAACCACGCCCAAACGGAATCAAGCAATAGTGAACAAAGCACAATGGCTACTCACGACAAGAATGTTGTTGATACATCAAACGTTGCGGAATCTACCGGTGACAATGGCACTGAATCCACAAACTGGCGGCTATTCAGCAATACCCCACAAGGTGCGATTTCAAGGGTTGATATAGCTAATAATGCATATCTAACAGATGCAACTAAAACAAGCGATGAAGCAACAACAACCACAAGCGAACATAGTAGTGGCACAAGTAATGAAACAAGTGATTATAATAGAAACGGAAGCTCGCAAAGAAATAACACAAACACTGGAAACTCAACCACAGATTACTATGAAAGAATCGCTGGCAAAATGGGCAGCCGAAGCCAATCGGCTATGCTTAAAGAATTTAGAGAGACATTTCTGAATATCGACAGCATGATTCTCGATGAACTTTCAACACTGTTCTTCCATCTCTATTGTTAGGAGGATTTTATGAGCGTAGAATACAAAAATACAGGCTCGTTCCGAATGTGGTGCCGGATAAATATACCGAACTATAGCGAAGCTGATGATTACAAAGATTTGCTGATTAAGGCTATTGCGTTCCTGAGTGAACAAATAAGCCGTACAGCTTATCTTCAAGCAGCTGTCCAAAACCTTGAAACTGTCTATGCAACGATTACCGGATATTCACAGCATTATCCAACTGAAACCACATATATAAATCAGGTAAATAATGAGCTTGATATTTGGTCAAGCTCCGGAACATTTAACCAGCTTCTTGAAAACAGCACACAATATATTATTAATCAAGGAGGAACATCCAATGTCACTTAACTTTGCGCCTAATATAGGCGGTTATATGCCGCAATCGCCATTTCGTTTTTGGTGCCAGAAAGTGCTTCCAACTGTTTATGAAGATTCACTTAGCTACTATGAATTGCTTTGCAAGGTAGTGGATGCTCTGAATCATCAAATTGAACTCACCAACCAGATGGGCGGCGATATTACGGCACTTGCCAATGCTGTAAACGCACTTGAACAGTATATCACAAATCTTGATATTTCTGACGCAATCAATGAAAAGCTTGACCAGATGGCAACTAATGGCGAACTCGCAAGCGTAGTTTTCACTTGGTGCGGTTATGTTACTCCACAAATGATGGGAGCAGCTTGTGACGGCTCTACAAACGACTATGCCAAACTCCGTGAAACATTTCAGTATGCGTATAATAACAATCTGGATGTCTATTTCCCTCCCGGAGAATACTCAATTTCGAGCGGTATAGATTTCGCTACCATTCCTATCAGCGACACTAATCCGGAACGTATTGGACTGGTCAATATATACATGGATGGTGTTATAATCTATCGGGCTGAAGGTACAGCGCTAAAACTTTCGCGTAAATCGAGTGACGGAATAAATCGCGTTTTTAAACTCCGTGTAACAAGACCAAATACGGAAACACAAGACCATCAAAGTGTTGGTATAGAAATCAATGGCGTATCTATGTCAAACATTGATATAATCGAAAGCACCTTTTTCGACTACGCTTTTATTCTTCATGCTGACTTGGCTTCCTGCCTGCTTAATAACATTACACTTAACGATATTAGAGGTAATAGCCGAGGTGTTTTGCTCAAAAATGGCGCAAACACCTGTAACGGAAACAACATATACGGTGGATATATACGAATGTCATGGGCGCATGGCACAAGAGAAGTATATGGCATTGAAATACAGGGAAACGAAAATGTTGTTTCTGGCGCGTATATCGAAGGCGGAACAATAGGCGGCAATGACAATTTCTGGACAGCTGGTGTGCTTTTCTCTGGAAGCGCAACAGCAAACTATATCGAATGTTCACAAGAACGTATAGAGGAATCGGGACAACGAATAATAGCCAGTAAATCAATAGATACGTCAAAATGCAATGTGGTCAAACTGTATAAACCTGCAAGTGGCTTGGCGGTTAATACAAGCACTTACGCTGCTTTTCCTGTTAATAGCAAGTGGCTGGATAATTGTTGGAATGTTTTCTCGCAAAAGTGCGTTAGCTTCAGACCAATAGAAACAGTCTGCGCTGGATATACGGGTGTTGGCACGGCGGGTGAAAAAGTAAATGTCGCGTTTAGCGATTGTGAATTTATTGCAACTTTAACAGGCGCAATAACAAGCAAAAAATCAGCAGCGACAGAAGCACTTAGTGGAATGGTAACAGTAAATGGTGAATATGTTACTATTAACAAAAGCGGAACACCTCTCCCCTGCATATGCCTTGATGCTACTAAAGCTAAGAACTTCTTTGTTGTGTCAGATACTGCTGGTGGAACCATCCGTGTAGCAGTTTATGATAGCAATGACACGCAACTTGGCGATGGGTACCTCAAATTACCGATAAAATGGGGCTTGACAGACACATGGGATACCAATTATGGTGGGTGCTATAGAATAGAAAAAAATTCTCCCACCGGTTTCCTGCCTTTTTCTGTCGATTCAAGCGTAGCTAAAATCCGCATTATAATCCCTAATGCACAGCCTATTTCTTATTTGGACGTATATACAACTCCGATGGAAAGCACGGCAATCATTAGTCCTAATTATAAGCCGGACTATGCTCCGGAAAATAGCGCACGCATTGGAGCTGTTAGGGTTACCACGACTGGCACGTATATTTATAACGGAACGACTTGGGACAAGATAGCGTTTG
>JAGBSZ010000124.1 GCA_017631585.1 Bacteroidaceae bacterium | reverse complement strand
TTTCAGTTTCATAAGAAGATAAACAGGAATATACACATTAAAAGAATGAGCAGGCTTTTGCAAAAGCCTGCTCATTCTTTTAATGTGTATATTCCTGTTTATCTTCTTATGAAACTGAAACTCTTGAAATAGACTTTCTGTTCTTCGCCGCTCTTGTTGGTGATGCGTAGCTTTGTTGCTGTCATGCCACCAAGTTCGTTACCGGTGTGGATAACAGGGTCATCATCGCGGTAGTGCAGCAAGCCAACCTCTTTCCAAGCACCATTTACAAACAACTCAAGACGGAAGTGCTTTGCAACACCGTTGACACCAAAGTTGAAATCCATGCCCTGGAATGTGATAGGTGTCTCGCTCTCAATCATGAGCTCGCCGTCTGCCTGCCAGTTGATTACTTCGAGTGCCGATGCAATCTCCACTCTGTCGCCGTTGAGCTTGACAGGAAGCAATGCAAGCTGTTTAACGGATGATGTCAATTTGTATGGGTTGTACTCTGCAGTTGTATTAAGGTCTGTGCCTTTCTTTTCGTTGTACTTTTCGGTAGCCATTGTGAACAGTTTGTTCAATGTAGGCAACATTACCTTTGTACCCACCTTTGTACCAATCTGGTATGGGTGACGCATTGCCTTGTTGTTCTCAAGGTCGAACATCTGCTTCTGCAATGAGCGTGCCTGCTGGTAAAGGTTCTCGAATGTCACAAAGTTGCTTGATGTCTGGCTTGCATCAGAAAGCATTCTCATCAAACATACAGCACCACCGTATGCAGCGAGGTTCTTGCCCTGTATAATCCATGGACGCAATTCGTGCAACAGCTGTGGGTTGCTGTTGTCGTTGAGCAGAATATCACAAGCCAATCCAAGCTCATAGCATGCCGAATTCAACATTCCCACTGAATAGAAGTCTCCTGCAAGTGCCTTTTCTGCCATCTCTTTAAGTTCTTCGCCCTCTTCGCGGCGGAATCCGTGTCCGTTAGGACCAAGGTCCTTGTTGTAAAGCGCAAATATGCGGAGTGCCTCATGGTTGCTTGGGAGAATATCCTTCAGGCTCTTTTCCCAGTTGCTCTGGTAGTCGTAAGCCTCCATATTCCAGCAGTAGTCAGCAATACCGTAGAGTGATATTTTTGATGTCTCGGCATATTCCATAGGGTTGCTTACGAATCCCGATACGTCTGTTGCGATGTCAAGACCATTGCCGTATGCAGGTCCCATAAGGATGTGGTCGCGAACAAAGTCGTTAACAGGGAAGTTCAACCAGATATAGCCCTTGCGCTCGATACGCTCGTTAATCCACTCCATTGTAGGCTTGTCGATGCATGCTACAACTGAATTACCTGTCCACATTACCTCGATGCCCTTGTTCAGTGTGCTTCCGAGTGTACGCAAGTAACCGCCCTGCTCGTTAGCCCAGCCTTTGTTGTATTCGGTAGGGCAAAGGATAAGCGGAGCAACATCCTTCTTCACCTGTACAAAGTTGTCGTCGATGTAGTTCAGGAGTGCAGCCTGCTTGTCTGCCTTTGCACCCTCGCCCCAGATGTCATCGAAGAATACAGCGAATGAACGTACGCCAAGCTGGTACATTACCTCAAGCTTTGCCATGAGGAAGTCGCGGTCCTCATCGTTCCACTTGATGTCAACGCCCGGGTGTATTGCCCAGTAGAAGTTTACACCGTTCTTCTTGGCAACCTCCACAAGTTCTGCAATGCGGTTAGCTTCAACCTCGGGGTATGGCTCGCGCCATTTGTCACGATGCCAGGGGTCGTCCTTAGGACCATAGATATATACGTTCATCTTGTTGCGACCATAGAACTGGAGCTGGCTCTTGCGTGCCTCGTGGCTCCATGGTGTACCGTAGAATCCTTCAACTGTTCCGCGGAAAGGAACATCGGGCCAGTCGGTGATTGTACAAGCCTCGAGCTTGCCCTCTCTCATCATGCCGAGCAGTGTCTGCACGCCATAGAAAAGACCGTTCTTGTCGTTTCCGGCAATTACAATCTCCTTGTCGGTAACTTTCAGATAGTAGCCCTCACTCTTTGCAGGAATGAGCTTCTTGTATTTGCTCACCTGCTTGTCGCCACGGACACCTATAGTAACCTTGAAGCTTGCTTTCTGTGCAACTTCGGGCGATGCAGTGGCAAGTGCGTCGTAAACATATCCGCTCAGATTTTTCTTGTCTGCACTTATGCTCCATTGTGCAGGAGCATCAAAAATCACGTTGTTTGTGCTGACCTCTTGAGGAACGGGGTTTACAAGGCTCACCTGTGCGCTCGCGCCCAAGCCTGCAAAAAGCATCAGACCTAATGTTAAGATTTTCTTGTTCATGTTTTATGTTTTTTAGAAATTATATTTCAGTATTGCGCATATACGGTGGTTGGTAACAGCGTGTACATCGCTCATGTTGTACTTGCTGTCAGGCTTGCCGTAGCCAACGGTTGTCGGATTGTATTCTACACCAATCTGCATTGCATTGTGTGTGTAGAGGATGCTTGGTGCCACACGCCACATGTAGTCCATGTTTTTCTCACCGCGCATATATATATCACCTTTGATTTCGTTCATGCAACCGAGATTCTTTGTGTAACCGGCAAAGCAGCAGAATGTGAAGTAACCCTTCTTCAGATTGAGCTTGTATGTAGCGTCAACCCATCCGCCGATGCTGTTGATGCTGCTGTACTTCCAGTCTCCGTTTTCAAGTTTTTCTGTAACGGCATAACCGCTTATCATGCTCATGTGTGCCGCGTTCTGTGCGTATGTAACACGTCCTTTTACGCCCCAATTGCCTTTCTTGTACGATGCAAAGAGTGTTGGGGTAACGCTAATCATAAGCTGGTCGTTGCTCTTGTATGCTTTTGTTGTCTCTTTTGTGCTTTGTACATACATCGGTTCTTCTGTGGTAATATCTAATACTGGATTTCCGTTTGCATCTACAACAGGTGTGTTTACAATGGTTTTCTCTGTCACATTGTATTGTGTGCGTGGTTTCAAGGTAAGTACATCTACGCCCAATCCCATCATAAAGTCACCGCTCTTTATTGTTCCCTGGAAATACATTTCAGGAACAATGGCATTGCGTGCATAGTCGAACGATGCACCGTTTGGACCGTACGATGTATATTGGAACTGATAAAGCGCAGTAGCAGTCAGCTTCACATTCTTTGTCTCGTAGTCGTAACGTATCTGTGGTGTGCGGCTGAAAGGTGTGAAAGGCGCACCGGTCTCGAGTGAGAACACATCGGGCATCATATCACCCATGGCAGGGTGCCATGCCTGACCTACAAGAACCTTGCTGTGTTCCCAATCCATCTTTGCGTATGCCTGACGTATGCGTAGCACAGTGTTGCTTGTACCGAATCCTGCAAAGTCCGCTTCAATCTTTGCCGATGTCTTTGAACCCAAGAATTCCAAACCGCTCACATTGAGTCCCAATCGGGTGGTGATGCTCAACAGCATTATGTTGTCCTGTGCATTCAAATCCTCTCCGTTTGCATCAAGCTTGATGTCTTTTGGCATGTAGTAGAACTGCTCGCTGTTCGATGTGAGGCTCTCACGAGTGTCGTAACATGCGTAATTTCTCACGAAACCATAAAACTTGAAGCTTGGTTTCTCTTTTTCCTGCGCAAATGCTCCCATTGTGAACAATGCAAGGAGCGATGCAAATAGTAATGTTTTTTTCATATCTTATGTTATATATATTATCCTAAGATTCCTGCGCGTCCCGCAGCAATAATCACCGCATATCCCAATGCAAGCGATATTACACCTATGATTATACCTGTCTTGAACATCTGCGATGTCTTTATAAGTCCGGTAGAGTATGCAATGGCATTAGGCGGTGTGCTTATAGGCAAAGACATTGCGAACGATGCTGCCATGGCTACACCTATGAGGAGTGTTCCCACGCCTCCGTATATGCCCAAAGCATCCTTCATGCCCGTTCCCACGGCAACCATAATGGGCACCATCAATGCTGTTGCCGCAGAGTTTGAAATGAACTGCGACAGCAACCAGCATATAAGTCCGCCGCCAATCATTACAACCATTGCAGGCCAGCTGTCGAACGGAATGGTCTCTACAAGAGCCTTTGCAAGCCCGGTCTTTGACATGCCCTCGCCAAGAGCAAATCCGCCGGCAACCATCCATAGACAAGCCCAATCGATATCCTTAAGGTCGCTCGACTTTATAATTCGTGTAATGGCAAATACACCTATCGGGAACAATGCAACAACGTACGAATTTATACCTGTCCACTTTTCGAACATCCACAGAAGTATTGTCACAGCCAATGTAGCATATATGACGTATGTTCTCCAGCCTTTCTTTGCACCGCCGACGATTGTCAGGTTCACCTTCTTTGCTGTGAAAGGGTATGTAAAACGTAGAAGAACCCATGAAATCACAAGAATTGCCAGCATTATTGGAGTCATCACCATCATCCATTCACCGAAGTCCACTCCGAGGTTAAGACCATCCACATCGTTTATGTATTGCAGTGCTATTCCGTTAGGCGGTGTTCCAATAGGGGTTGCCAAACCGCCGATGTTTGCACCAATGGGAATGGCAAGAGCCAACGCAGCGGTTCCCTTTTCAGTGCTTGGCAACTGACGCAACACCGGTGCAAGGAATGTGAGCATCATCGCCGCTGTGGCAGTGTTGCTCACGAACATCGAGAATATTGCAGTCACAAGCATGAATCCGAAAAGTACCACAGGAGGCTTTGTTCCGAACGGCTTGAGCATAGCACGTGCCATACTAATGTCTATTCCGCTTTTGGATGCCACAAGAGCAAGGATAAAGCCACCCATGAACAACATTACCGTAGGGTTGGCAAAAGTACTCATTATAACCTTGTAGCTTATAAGTTCGCTTTTGGCATATCCCGAAACAAGGAACGATATTCCGCTGTCGGATATTGAAAAGAGCATTATCACAATGATGAGCAGCGACGTGGTCCATGCCGGCACAGCCTCTACAATCCACATACATGCAGCCCAAAAGAAAATTGCAATTACACGTTGCTGAATGTCAGTAAGACCTTCGATACCGAACACCTCATTTGGCAGTACGGCTATAATAAGAGCTATGAGAGATATCAGCCCAACCTTGATATAACGGTTATAACGTCTGATGAAACGCCATATCTTGTCAAGGAAAGTTCTTTGTTCCATAAGTTTATCCCAATTTAGTAATTACAGGTGCTAAATTACTTTAAACTATCCAAACAATCAATAAAGCGTTTCTATTTTTATGCTTAATACAGCATTTTAATTTTTTTTATGCTAAATAAAGTTATAGCGTCATTACTTTTTTGCCGGTTTTTGTTATGTTCGTAGGCGAAAATCATTATTAACAGAAAAAAGGAAAATATTATGGCAACAATACATTTGAAAAACGAAGAATTCATCAAAAGAGTAGCCGACTACAAATCGAATCCCATAGGCTTTGAATTTTTGGGTGACAAACCCGCAATCATAGACTTTTATGCAGAGTGGTGCGGACCGTGCAAGATGCTCGCCCCCGTGCTCGAAGAGGTTTCCGAAGAGTATGCCGGAAAAGTGGATATTTACAAAATCAATGTCGATGAAGAGGAAGAATTGGCATCGCTCTTCAGCATCCGTTCCATACCCACACTAATCTTCATTGAAAAGAACGGAACAATGCACCGCTCACAAGGAGCAATGGGAAAACCACAGCTCAAGGAGGCGATAGAGAAAGTTCTATTATAAGCAAAAGAAGCTGACTAAAAAGGCTCTTTTGTTGTTATACTCGCCCTCAAAATGCTCATTTACGCTTGGTAAACTGCGCTTTTTCGGGCTTCGCAAGCCTAAAAATAGCTCTTTTTATTCAACTTCTCACAAAAGTGGGTGACCCATAAGTATTAAAGGGTCACCCACTTTTGTTTATATATCACTTCACCTTCTTGCTTTTCAGCTTGCCGTTTTCGACGGTTATGCGGTACGATGTTCCTTTCTTTGTCTTGAATGCAAGTTCTTTGTCGCCGTAGAAGATGTTGCAAGGTGTGCCGCTGTTCGACTTTATTATTGCTTCAACGAGCTTGCCATCCTGCCATGTGATGTCAACTTCAAAGCCTCCTTTTGCACACAATCCTTTAACGCTTCCCTCTTCCCATGCGTCGGGCAGGGCAGGGAGCAGGTGAATGAATCCCATGTGGCTCTGCATCAGCAGCTCGCACATTCCGGCTGTTCCGCCAAAGTTACCGTCAATCTGGAACGGTGCGTGGGTGTCCCAAAGGTTGTCGAGCGTGCCGTTCTTCAACAGGTTGCCGAACAGGGTGTATGCATGGTTGCCGTCGTGCAGGCGTGCCCACTGATTGAGTTTCCAGCCCATGCTCCAGCCTGTTGCGCCGTCGCCGCGGTGTTCGAGTACAACGCGCGATGCCTCTGCAAGTTCGGGTGTCACCACAGGTGATATTGTGCGTCCGGGGTGCAAGCCAAAGAGGTGGTTCACGTGGCGGTGCTGGTCGTTGGGGTCGTCAATATCTTTGCTCCACTCCATGAGCTGACCGTAACGTCCTATCTTGTATGGTGCGAGTTTGTCGAGTACCTCTTGCCACTCCTTGCGCAGCTCCTTGTCGCATCCCATCACTTCGCTTGCGGCAATGGCATCGAGCAGTATCTCTCTCACCACACCGTGTACGAATGTGGCACCCTGGTCGATAGGTCCGTGTTCGGGTGATGTGGATGGTGCGGCGGTGTATGTGCCGTCATCCTTTTTCCAAAGGTAATCCACTGCGAAAATGGCACTGCTCTTTATAATGTCGTAGCCTACCTCTTTCAGGAATTTCCTGTCGCGTGTGTAGTCGTAGTAATCCCACACGTGTGTAGCGAGCCATGGACCTGCCATGGGGTTGAAGTTCCACGACATATCCTGGCTTATGAGCGGTGCTGTAAAGCCGAATATGTTGCCTGAGATGCTTGCAGTCCATCCTCTTGCGCCAAAGTATGATTTTGCAGTCACTTCACCAGGCTTTATCAGTGTGCGGATGAAATCAACCAATGGAAGCATACATTCATTGAGGTTGGTGACGCATGCGGGCCAATAGTTCATCTGCAGGTTGATGTTATTGTGATAATCGACACGCCATGGACCATCGACATTGTTGTGCCACATTCCCTGCAGGTTGGCAGGCATGTTGCCGGGGCGCGAGCTTGAAATGAGCAGGTAGCGTCCGAACTGGAAATAGAGCTGTTCGAGCCTGTAGTCGGGCTTGCCTCTGCGATAGCTCTCGAGGCGTTTGTTTGTAGGCATGTTGTATATGCCGGGGAACTCGAATGTTACAGGCGCATTGGGGTTTATGTTCAGCTCCATGCGGTTGAAGAGTGCCGCATAGTCGTTGTAGTGTTCCCGGAACAGCTTATCATATCCCTTGGCTGCAGCATTTTTAATCCATTCGGCAGTTGTCTCGTCGGGGTTAACTCCAACGTATGCCTTTGGGTCGTTGAAGTCGGGTGCGAAATTGATTTTATAGTCGGTGTCGCCGGTGATGTAGAAACAAACCTCGTCGGCTCCCGAAATCTGAATCTTGCCGTTCTCTATGCTCTTGTTGCCACCTTTGGCTTCCACTCTTATGCGTACGGTATATTGCATGCCGTTGTTGTCGAGCCTTGCTTTCCATACAAGTTCGTTGTCACCCTCTTTTTCAAGCGTTCCTTCTGAAACGGGATTGGGTGCATAGCTCAGAGTGAGGTTCTGCATGCCGGGTTTGTCCGCACTGAATTTTGCAACAAGCACATTTGCCGGGTATGATACAAAGTATTTGCGTTGGAAGAAAACATTGTCCTTGTTGTACTGCACAACGGCAAGTGCTGAGTCGAGCGAAAGAATACGTTTGTAGTCGCTCATGCCCACAGAGCTGTGTCCTGTCTCAATGTAGAACTCGCCCATTGTGGTGAAGTTACCGAATCGGAAAGGCTTCTCGCCGTAGTATTCGTATGATGCTGTGCTGTTGAAATTCTCTCTTGTGAGCTTTGCCGCCTTTTCGTCGTCACCGTCGATGAATGCCTGACGTATGTCATCGAGCAGATGTGCCGACTGTTTGTTGATGTTCCAATAGTACTCTGCACCACCTTCGGTGTTGGGGCCTCCGCGCCACAATGTCTTTTCGTTGAATGTGATACGTTCCGCTTCCAATGAGCCAAGGATGTTCGCACCTATACTGCCGTTACCTATTGGCAATGACTGCGACTCCCACTCCTTGTCGGCGTTGTAGTTGGCATCGCCTGCCCATTCGGGTTTCTTTCCTTTCCAATTTTCGGGCTTGCCACCGTACCAGATAGCTTTTCCGTTGAGTGTCGTAGGCTGGTCGAACCACACCGATAATCCATGAATGTAGTCTGTTTGGGCATGCAATCCCATCGCGCACAAAAGGAGTGCGACAAGCATGTTTCTTCTCTTCATATTATTGTTGTTTGTTTTCCAAAGTGTTTATATGTTGTATGAGCCTTGCCACATGTTGTCTGAAGCTCATGTTATAATCGCGTTCAATGCCGTATTCCTCGGCAATCATGCGTATTGTACCCTGTATGTCGTCGATGCGCTTGAGTGTTCCGCTGCCGTCCTGTGCAATCCTGTATATCTCAATCTCCTTGTTGCCAAGCTCAAGGAAATATTCTCCAATGGTTGCTGTTCTTTTTACTGTAGCCATATTGCGTTACACAAAAAACATCACCACCAGCTGTATTATTATCACTCTCAGGAACATGCACACCGGATATACCGTAGCATATGCCACCGAAGGATTGTCACCCTCGATGGTGTCGTTTGCGTAGTTCAGTGCCATGGGGTTAGCCATTGAACCGCACAGCAATCCCGATATAGAACCAAAGTCGAGTTTCATCATCCTAAGGGCAAGAATGCCTGTCAGCACCACAGGAACGAATGTGATAAGCAATCCCAGAATAATCCACAATAGACCTTCGGGGCGTACCACAGTCTCAAAGAAATGCGCTCCGGCATCGAGTCCCAGGCATGCAAGGTATAGGTTCAGTCCGATTGCACGAAGCATCATGTTCGCGCTTCGGGTGGTATATGTCACCATGTGCATGCGTGGTCCGAATGTGCCGATGAGTATTCCCACAATGATTGGACCTCCGGCAAGACCAAGCTTCACTGGCAGTGAGATTCCCGGAACCGAAAGCGGTATGCTGCCGACAATAAGTCCCAAGACCATTCCTATGAACACCGATACAAGGTTCGGCTCGTTGAGGCTCTGCACAGCGTTGCCAAGAATGCTCTCCACGCGCTTGATGTCTGCCGCCTCGCCAACAACTGTAAGACGGTCGCCAAGCTGCAACACAAGGTCGGGGGTAGCCAGGAGCTGTACTCCCGAACGATATACGCGGCTTATGTTTATACCGTAGTTGTTTCTGAGGCGCAACGATGAGAGCTTCTTTCCGTTTATTTCGGAACGTGTCACAAGAATGCGCTGCGAAGTAAGTTCACTGTCAATCTTGTTCCAGTCGATATTTTCGGAATTCCAGTCCTTCTGCTCCCTCTCTCCAAAAATGAAGCACAATTCGTCAGCCTCTTCGGGCTTTGTTATTACAAGGAGAATATCATTTTCCTGCAGCACTCTGTCGGACATTGGTATCAGAACGTGCCCGTTGTGCCACATGCGTGATATTACAAAATGATGATGTCCCGTATGTGCCACCTCTGCAATGGTTTTTCCGAATATTGCAGGGTTGGTGACGCGATAGCTTGCGATAAAGACATTCTTCTTGTGTTTGCTGTCCGGTTGCGGCATGTCGCTCGGGCGAACAAACAGCTTGCGCAGGAATATTATAGCAAGGATTACGCCGACAACTCCCAACGGGTATGTTATTGCACAGCTCAGAGCCGCACCGTTGCCGTTTATTCCCATCTGTTCGAGCGATTGCTGTGCCGCCGCCAATGCAGGTGTGTTTGTCGTTGCTCCGCAAAGGATGCCCGACATGTCGGCAATGGATACACCGGCAATGTAACTGAGCCCGATAGCCATCAACGTACCCGTCACAAGCACCGCTATGGCAGGTACGAGCAGTTTTACCCCCTCTGTACGCATGGAACTGAAAAAACCGGGTCCCACCTGCAAACCCAAGGCATATACAAACAGCACCAATCCGAATGTCTCGGCATAGAACAGCATGCGGCTGTCAATGGTAAGCCCGAAATGTCCGGCAAAGATACCCGTAAAGAATACGAACGTTATGCCGAGTGAAATACCCAGAATACGCACTTTGCCGACAATCAGTCCTATGGCTGAAATCAGCGAAAGCACAACAATGGCTTGCAGTGCAGAATGCTCGATAAAAAGGGTGTTTATAAAATCCATTCTCCGTTATTTCCTTTGTTATTTCTTTATGCCCATCTCTTCAAAGAGATACTCTGCACCGCCAATGCGGTCCATCACAAAGAGTACAAAACGTATATCCACCGAAATGTTTCGGCAAATGTTCGGGTCAAATTCAATATCGCTCATTGTAGAACGCCAAGTGCGGTCAAAGTTTATACCCACAAGTTCGCCCTTACCGTTTATTACAGGTGAGCCGGAGTTTCCGCCCGATGTATGATTGTTTGCAAGGAAGCATACAGGGATTGTCTTTTTACCGTTGTTCTCGATAGCCCAGCAACCATAGTCCTTTTTGTCATAAATGTTACGCAACACCTGAGGAATATTGTAGTCGTAGATTTCAGGATTGTCCTTAGCCACGATACCGTCAAGAGTTGTCAGGTATGTATGATACTCTCCGTCGGCATTCTCATATCCGGCAATCTTTCCGTATGCAACACGCAGTGTAAAGTTTGCATCGGGATAGAAGGCGCGCTCCTTGTCCCATACGCGCAAAGCCTGCATGTAGGGCTTATACCATTTCTCTATTGCAGGTACGTTGCTCAGGTTGCGGTAAGCATAATTTCTGTTCTGTTCCATGATTGGAGTAAACCACGTTGCGAATTGCACAAACGGGTCGTTCATAATCTCTTCCTTTGTGAGCGGATATTTACGTGTCAGCTTTGTTGTCTCAAAAAGCTTGTCGGCAAAAGCTTCGGCACTGCCACACTCCTCGATAGCCTTCAACAGTTCTTCAGGAACCTTGCCTGCCGGCATACGGCTGACAAACTCCTTTACCATGTAACGTGCTATTTCATGGTCTATTTCCTCTCTGTAGCCTCTCAGGACTTTGTTGCGTATCTCTGCCTGCTCGTCTGCAGTAACCTTATCCTCTGCTGTTGCCTTGTTGTATAGCTGCATGGCAAAGTTGAATGCCTCAATGGCTGCAATCGACTCGTAGAAGAGTTCGCGGATGAAATATCCCTCTGTGGTATTGTTATAAGCCACATTCATGGAGTCGAGAATGGCAGCATATTCAGGCTTGTCCTTTGCCCATTTGATGAATTGTGTCTCGTAACCAATCTTGTTTCCTATTGTGCCGAGCTTTTCAAGACCGAGCGATTCACCCTGCCACTTTTTCCAACCGTTGGCAATGCTTGCATGCTTTGCCGCGTATGCGATACGTGTAGCAGCGTCTTTTGCCTGTGCCTCGCTTATGATGTCAAGACGTTTGGTGCGCAACTCAATCTTCATGGGGTTCGACTGGAATTGTGTATATGCAACGGCAGAGCTTGTTATGAACTCCTGTGTGTTGCCGGGGAATCCGTATATCATTGTAAAGTCACCCTCTTTTATACCTTTTGTCGATACCTTGAAATGACGCTTTGGACGATAAGGCACATTGTCCTTGCTGTATTCTGCAGGCTCGTTGTTTGCATCGGCATACACGCGGAACACCGAGAAGTCACCGGTGTGTCGTGGCCATATCCAGTTGTCGGTGTCGCCACCGAACTTGCCTATCGATGAGGGCGGTGCGCCCACAAGGCGAACATCGCGGAAAGTGCGATAGACAAACAGATAGAACTGGTTGCCGTAATACATCGATTCGATGCTTGCGCGATAGCCCTTGCCTTTTTCAGCCTCGGCAATGATATCCTCTTTCTTCTCACCGGCTTCCAGACGTGCTGTAATGTCCTCCATTTTAATGAGCTGAGTTACTGTCAATCCCGGAACAGGAAGTTCCTCCTCGCGCGATTTTGCCCAATAGCCATAAGTTAAATAGTCATGCTCCACCGATGACAGTTTCTGAATGGAACTGTATCCGCAGTGATGGTTGGTGAACAGCAACCCTTCGGGCGACACGAATTCTCCCGTGCATCCTCCGCCGAACTGAACTACTGCATCTTTCAACGATGCCTTATCCTCGGAATATATATCATCAACATTAAGCTTAAATCCCTTTTTGCGCATGTCTTTTATGCGCTCATTTATAAGATTGGGAAGCCACATGCCCTCGTCGGCGATAGCACTTGTCATCGAGAGGCAAGCAATGGCGCAGATAAATAGTCTCTTTATCATAATTGTTATCTGTTATTCTTTTATATGTTTACCCTTCAGGATAATATCTTTTATAATAGGTGTCTGATGCGCATACGGCATATAAGCCAGCGACGGCAACGGCTTTGTTATGTAAAAGTTGGCAACCTTGCCTCGTGTTATAGAGCCGTACTCCTTGCTCTCGCCCATGGCGCATGCACTGTTGAGCGTTGCCGCGTTGATAGCCTCGGCAGGTGTCATCTTCATTTTGATGCTTGCCAATGATGCCACAAAACGCATATTGCCCGATGGGGCAGTGCCGGGATTGTAGTCCGATGCAAGTGCAACAGCCAATCCTGCGTCAATCATCTTGCGTGCAGGCGGATAGCCTATGCCCAGGAAAAATGCGCATCCGGGCAACATCGTAGGCATTGTGTCAGAGCCTTTCAGAGCCTCTATCTGTTCTTCGCCCATCGACTCAAGGTGGTCAACCGAAAGGGCTTCGTGCCCCACACCCACTTCAACACCGCCTGAAATGGCAAGTTCGTTGGCATGAATCTTTGCACGCAAGCCATATTTTGCGCCAGTCTCCATTATCTTGGCTGTCTCCTCTACGGTAAAGAATCCCTTGTCGCAGAAAACATCCACAAAGTCGGCAAGTCCCTCCTTTGCCACCGCAGGAATCATGTCGTTGCACACATGCTCCACATATTCGCTCTGTCTGCCTCTGTATGCACGCCCCACAGCGTGTGCGCCAAGGAATGTAGCACGCACCTCCAGCGGAGCATTCTCCTTTATGCGTCGTATCACGCGCAGAATTTTCAGCTCATCTTCGAGCGTAAGTCCGTAACCCGATTTTATCTCTACAAGTCCCGTACCCATAGCGACAATCTCGTTGATGCGCTCCATTGCCTGACGATACAGCTCCTCCTCGCTTGTGTCGTGCAGTCTGTCGGCAGAATTTAGTATTCCGCCTCCGCGCTTGGCAATCTCTTCGTATGACAGTCCGTTTATCTTGTCGAGAAATTCCTGTTCACGGCTTCCGGCATATACTATATGTGTATGTGAATCACAGAACGACGGGAAGAGCCAACCGCCTTTGGCATCGATGACCTCATGCCCCTCTTCGTGTGGCAGAGCATCCATAGTGCCGTAGTCGCAGATACGCTCATTGTCGGTGAGCAACCACGCATTTTCGAGCATGCCGATGTTGCTCATCTCCTCACCGGCTGCTCTTGTGCGTCCGCTCTCGTCTGTTCCGACTATGCAACCTATGTTCTTAACAAGCAGGCTCATGTTCGTTCAGGAATTTTACCGATGTTGCAATATGCGGATACATGACAGTGTCGTTGTCAACGAACGGAACAACAGCACGATAGGCTACGAAAATATCCTCTATAGCCTTTGATGAGCGTAGCGGACGGCGGAACTCCAATGCCTGTGCCGCATTCATCAGCTCAATAGCAAGGACACGTTCGGTATTCTGTACCACCTTCCACAGCTTTGTAGCCGCATTTGAACCCATACTTACGTGGTCCTCCTGTCCCTGTGACGAAGGAATGGAGTCGCACGATGCAGGCCAGCACAAGCCTTTCGACTGGCTTACGATAGATGCCGCTGTATATTGAGGAATCATGAATCCGCTGTTCAGTCCGGGATTTGCAACAAGGAAGTTAGGCAGGTTGCGCGCTCCCGAAATAATACGGTATATGCGTCGCTCCGAGATGTTTCCTAACTCGGCAACAGCTATTGCAAGGAAGTCCATAGGCAATGCAATAGGCTCTCCGTGGAAGTTTCCTGCAGAGATTATCTCGTCGGTCTCTGGGAAAACAGTAGGGTTGTCTGTAGCTGAATTTATCTCAGTTTCAAGCACTTTTGTCACGTATGCAATGGTGTCCTTTGCCGCACCGTGTACCTGAGGGATGCAACGGAACGAGTAGGGGTCCTGTACATGTTGCTTTGGCTGTTTTGTAATTTCGCTTCCGGCAAGAATCTCGCGGAAGTTGCGTGCTGTCTCAATCTGTCCGTTGTGTGGACGTATGGCATGCACATTGTGTTCAAACGGTTCCATGCGACCGTCGAACGCATCGAGCGACATTGCACCGATGGTGTCAGCCCAGCGGCTCAGTCTGAATGTGTTTATCAACGAATATACACCGTATGCCGACATGAACTGTGTGCCGTTGAGTAGTGCAAGACCCTCCTTTGAACAGAGTTTGACAGGCTCCCAACCCATCTTTTCCATAATTGCGGCACTTTCGAACACCTCTCCGTCAACCTCAACGTGTCCCAGTCCTATCAGTGGCAAACACATGTGTGCAAGAGGCGAAAGGTCGCCCGACGCACCCAATGAGCCTTGCTCATACACAACGGGGATGATATTGTTGTTGAACAGGTCAAGAATACGCTCGACAGTGATGAGCTGCACTCCCGAATGACCGTATGAAAGCGACTGAGCCTTGAGGAAAAGCATCAGCTTTACAATCTCCGATGGCACTCGTGCGCCCGTGCCGCATGCGTGCGACATCATAAGATTCTTCTGCAACTGCGATAGGTTCTCCTTGTCAACCGAAATGTTGCAGAGCGAACCGAAACCGGTTGTAACACCGTAGATGGGACGTTCTGTATCCTGCATCTTATCGTCGAGATACTTTCGGCAGTTTGTTATGCGTCGTTTCGCATTTTCGCTTAGTTCGAGCTTGTAACCTTTTGTCAAGACCTCATTGACACGTGCAATGGTAAGCCACTCTGAATTTATATAGTGAATCATATCTTTAGTGTTTTATCTGTTTTCGTTATAAATTTTTTCTATCATGCTCATATCGGCAATGTTAGGCAATGTTACCTTGAGCAACGGAGTACGCTCCATCTGTCGTTTTATGGCGAACATGGCACCCTCGTTGCGTGCCCAGCTGCGTCGTGCAATACCGTTGTTCACATCCCACAAAAGCATCTCCTCGATGTGGCGTGCCGAATCATCGGAACCGTCAATCACCATGCCGAATCCGCCGTTCATCACTTCGCCCCAGCCTACGCCTCCGCCGTTGTGGATTGATACCCAGGTGGCACCGCGGAAAGAGTCACCGATGACATTGTGTACAGCCATGTCGGCGCAGAACTGCGAGCCGTCATATATGTTCGATGTCTCGCGGTACGGTGAGTCTGTTCCCGACACGTCGTGGTGGTCGCGTCCGAGTACCACAGGTGCCGAAATTTCTCCGCGTTCGATAGCCTCGTTGAATGCAAGGGCAATGCGTGTGCGTCCTTCGGAATCGGCATATAGTATTCGTGCCTGTGAGCCAACCACAAGCTTGTTCTGCTTTGCTTCGCGTATCCAGTGGAGATTGTCCTCGAGCTGTCCGCGAATTTCTGCAGGAGCTTCCGCAAGCATATCTTCGAGAACCTCTGCCGCAATGCGGTCGGTGGTCTCGAGGTCTTTCTCGTTGCCCGATGTGCATACCCAACGGAAAGGGCCGAAGCCGTAGTCGAAGAACATTGGTCCCATAATGTCCTGAACGTATGATGGGTAGCGGAATTTGCCGTCAGCAGCCACGATGTCCGCGCCTGCACGTGACGATTCGAGCAGGAAGGCGTTGCCGTAGTCAAAGAAATACATGCCGCGTGCAGTGAGGCGGTTGATGGCGGCAACGTGACGGCGCAACGACTCCTGTACACACTCGCGGAAACGCTC
>JAGBSZ010000123.1 GCA_017631585.1 Bacteroidaceae bacterium | reverse complement strand
GCGACAGGCATCATACCCGTCGCCAAAAGCAACATCGTCAAGAAGAGAATCCATCTCTCCCTCTTTAACAAAAACAGGAAGCCTTTTTCTCAACTTTGGACCTTTCAAAGAAGTTGCCGGATTATAATCCAGCACCCCTTCGGCGCGCAGATAATCATAAAAAGAACGCAAAGCACTCATCTTTCGGGAGACAGAAGCCGGAGCCGCACCTTTATCGATAAGAGAGGCTATCCATGCACGCAACATGTCAGCATCAGCATCCACAAAAGACAAAGACTCATCTACACCGGCAACAAAATCCTGAAAAGAGCGAATATCGTCAGCATACGCCCTAAGTGTATGTTGCGAATAATTCTTCTCAACCCTCAAGAATCCGATGAATGAGTCTATAAACATATTCGTTGCCACAAGACAATGTCTTACGGCAACGAATATATATCAGATTAAATTAAAAAACAAGAAAACTCAGAAAATTATTCTTCGTTAGCGCGAAGTTTCTGAACGTAGATAGCGTGTTCCATCTTCAATCTTTTAAGCACAGAAGGCTTGTCAAACTGCTGACGAGCGCGCAACTCTTTTACTACACCGGTTTTCTCGAATTTTCTCTTGAATTTCTTGAGAGCTCTTTCAATGTTCTCGCCCTCTTTAACAGGTACTACAATCATTTCCTATTTATTTATTTAGTTTATATTATTATCACTTTACACAAAATGCGGTGCAAAATTAGACACATTTTCTCAATCAGCAAAACATTTACACGTTTTTTTGCACAAAAAATCATGTTTTGCACATCAGTTGAAGGTCAAGAGGGGTTTGAGGAAGAGAAAACCTCCCGATAGAGTGCAAGGAGATACCTTATTAATATAAATAATTAAGGAACAGACCTATCACATTACTCACCACTCCCTATAAGTTCACGAGCACGCGCCTCATCCTTCTTATCCACTGCTACAATGACATCACCCGACGTCGGCGAATAAGGCGATGTTACAGCCCCTATCGTTTCATCAATCACGGCGCATGGGATTCCGTTTGCATCAAGCAACCCATTTATCACTTCTGCTTGCCATAAAGTTCCGGCATAAACACAAACCAAACCATCCTTATTTTCCATAACACTCTCTTTTTAAACATAACACACCAAACTGCAGCAATGTTGCCTCACCCACGGATATGCGCAACAGAAAACACCGTAAGAAAAAAATCCGTGCCAAGCCATAAAAAAAAGCTTAAAACAGCAAATTCTTCAACTCTTTACAATTACATTTGCAATATAAGCATTTAATAAGTAATTTTACATCCAAAACATAAAAAAAGAAACATTTTAAACATTTTAGAATCATGATAGACGTAAAAGCATGCCTAAATGAAGCCGAAGAGATGATGCAGATGACCATCATGCACCTTGAGGAAGAGTATTCACACATCCGCGCAGGAAAAGCAAACGTTCATATTCTCGACTGCGTAAGAGTAAGTTCATACGGTTCGGAAATGCCTTTGAACAATGTGGCAACCATCACCACCCCCGACCTTCGTACAATCGCCATCAAGCCATGGGACAAGAATATGATTGCTCCAATCGAAAAGGCAATCATCGACTCACCGGTGGGTATCATGCCTGCAAACAACGGTGAGGTTATCATCATCGCAATTCCGCCTTTGACAGGAGAGCGCAGAAAAGACCTTGTAAAACAGTGTTCACACGAACTTGAGACAGCAAAGATAAGCATCCGCAACGCACGTCGCGACGGTATCGACACCTTGAAAAAGTCAGTAAAGGACGGCACACCCGAAGACGTAGCAAAAGACGGCGAAGAGAGCTTGCAGAAAATCCACGACAAGTACATAAAGAGAGCCGAAGAGATTTTCGCAGCCAAGGAAAAGGAAATCATGACTGTATAATAAAAGCATAGTGCAAGGAACAGTTATAAAGAGCTCAGGCAGCGTCTATGGCGTACGTGCCATAGACGGTACTGTTGTTGACTGCAGGGTAAAAGGCAATTTCCGCCTGAAAGGCATCAGAAGCACCAATCCCGTAGCAGTGGGCGACAACGTAATTTTCGATATGCGCGAAGACGGCACTGCATACATTGTAGATATTCTTGAAAGAAAGAACTACATTGTGCGCAAGGCATCAAACCTCTCAAAGCAGTCACACATACTTGCCGCCAACCTTGACCTCTGCTTTCTTATTGTAACAATAAGTCACCCCACCACAGCAACAACCTTCATCGACCGCTTTCTTGCATCTGCCGAGGCATACCGAGTACCCGTTGCTATTGTATTCAACAAAACCGACCTTTACAACGAGGCGGAGCGCGAAGAGCTTGAATACCTTACTGCACTATACGAAAGCATAGGATACCGTTGCCTACATACATGTGCAATAAACAGCCAAGGAATAGATGCCCTGAAAGAGATGATGCAGGGAAAAGTATCGCTCTTTGCCGGCAATTCAGGAGTGGGAAAATCGAGCCTTGTAAACGCATTGGCCCCACAGATTGCAGCCAAGGTGGGCGAGATTTCAAAGACTCACGATACAGGAATGCACACCACTACATACACCGAAATGTTCGAGTTCATGCCCGAAAGCTATATAGTTGACACTCCGGGCGTGAAGGGATTCGGAACATTCGACATGGAAGTGGAGGAGATTTCCCACTACTTTGTGGAATTCTTCGAACTCTCAAAGGACTGTCGCTATGGCAACTGCACGCACACCCACGAACCGGGATGCGCCGTTCTGGAAGCTCTCGAAAGAGGAGAAGTAGCCCCGTCGCGATACCAATCCTATCTGAGCATGCTCGACGATAAAGAGGAAGGTAAATACAGGGCGTCGGAATAACGGAAATTGACATATAATACAGGGAGGATTGCAGCTGCAATCCTCCCTGTATTTGTATATCACGGTAACCTTTCGTCAAGCCTCGTCTTTTGCATGCCACAGGATAGAGAGTGAATAGTAGTAGTTCCACTCACCAAAGTAGTAACTGCATCTCTTTGCTTCCTCGCCCAAGCTCACCTTGTATGGGCCGTCAGTTGTACTTCCCCAATAGTGGGCTACCTCAATCATGGCATAATCCTCGCCAATCTCTGTTACGGTGAAACTGTGGTTCAGGTCATACTTTGCATCCAGTTCCAAACGGCTGCATTGCAATGATGAGAATGGTATGTAGAATGTCTGCTCGCCTCCCATATTATCCCCTGTCACTTCATTGACCTTATAATCCCCATCAATAATTTTAAGCATAATCTCTTTTGCCATAGTAGTATGTTTTTTTTATGTTGCAAATGTATCAATTTTTTGTTTGTTACAACATTAAGAGCGTAGAATTTAATTCTCCACATTGTCAAAGGATATGTGTTTAAAAAATCAACACTGTTTCTTGGTTCTAAAAAAAAATGTTAACTTTGGCACAAGAGATGAAAAATACAAGAAGAGGTTTGGTTTTTTATATTATTGCAAAAACTTTTGGCATCACTCTTCTTTTTTTAAAAAAAGGATGTTAATGCGTTTGGGTGCCGGCGTGTTAAAAAAATGTTATGAAAAAAATTCTTGTTTCTGTGCTTGTTGCAATGGCATTGACAGGCTGTGGCTCTTTTAAACGTCAGGTATGTACTGCTAAATCATCAGATGTTTCTGTTGCGAACTCTGTAGTAGCGATTACAGCAGACCTTGAAATATCCTCCGAGAAAATTGTATACACATATAGGCCAAGTGTAGCAGTCAGTAACGGTGGTTTTGAAAATATAAAGAACTGGGCAATACGTGAGGCTTTGCGTGAGAATGGTGATGCTGATGTGCTTATTGCTCTTGAACAGCAGGTGGAATATGATGAGCAAGGTCGTTGTGTGCTTATTACTGTTTCTGGTTTCCCTGCAAGATATACTAAATTCCTCAGTGCTGATGGTGTAAGTGTCGTTAGAATGTCACAAGCTTTTAAAAGTAGCGGACAACATGAAATGGAAGAAATTGAACCAGAACCAAAGGTTGAGGAGATTGCTGAAAGAGAAGTTTCTGATTCTAATCAGTGGAATGCATTCTCAAAGGATATCGAGGAGATTCAGAAGG
>JAGBSZ010000010.1 GCA_017631585.1 Bacteroidaceae bacterium | reverse complement strand
TTTTCTGTGAAGCGTCAGGTTCGTATTCCTGTAATCTATAAGGGAAAGGTGATGAAGAAGTGTTTCTACGCAGATATGGTTGTGAATGACTGTATTCTTTTAGAGTTAAAGGCTGTCTCAACGATTACTCAGGCTCACGAAAAACAGCTTCAAAGCTACTTGAAATCAACGGGCATCAAAGAAGGCATGCTGTTAAACTTCGGGCATGTGAGGAGCTTACAATGGAGAGCTTTCTCTCCATAATTTCATTTCATCTTTGATGTGGGTTTTCTCCATGTTATTTGCGTATTTTTCAAATTATGGTGCAAATTAAGGGGGATTCTATTAAGAATAAATCGAAATGTTTTTTTTTCCATACATCACATATACCCACATGAAGAAATTCATTATCGTTGTAGGACTTCTTCTCGTCGCAGCAGTTTTTATGAGCGGCTGTGTAACCGAGACTGAAGATCCGATTGTTGGAGTCTGGAATAATTACGCTTCGGAGACAGTTATGGTAGGGGTTGGCGTAGCATCTACCTCTATGGTCTTCAATGCTGACGGCACTGGATTTTCCTTAACCGACTTTACAGGAGAATTAGCATATGCAGAATTAGACTTCACCTGGAAGAAGGAAGGAGATGGAAAATACATCATCGAGAGACCTGATTACTGGTATGATGTTGGTATAATGCCCCAGTATGACGAGAAACTCACATTAGACGGCGACAAGTTATCCGTCATTGCCGGAGAGTATGTCACGGAATTCCGCAGACAGCCTGTAGCTGAGTACGTTCTCGGTCTCTGGGCATCTGATGTTGGAGACTATGCAGGATACGAAGACATCAGAAACCTGCTGTACTTCTCTGAAGACGGCACTGGAAACAGCATTGTCTTCAGTTCAGAAGTTATTGGAATCGATGATGTTTACACCTCAGTGTTCTCCTGGGAAGAAAAGGACGGGGTGATTACTCTATCCGGCGATAAGGGAAACACTGTTGAACTCACATTTGAAAACGGACTTCTCTACATGGACGGAGCAAACCAGTTACACAAGTACACTGTCGAAGACCACTTACTTGGTCTCTGGATGTCTGATGAGCCAAGCAAAGAAGCAGAAGGCACTTTTGACATCGTAATTCTCTTAAGACCGGACGGCACCGGTGTTGAAATCTGGACTCTTCCAGGCTCTAATGTGGCATCTGCAAAGTACTACTTCGAATGGGAAATGACCAGTCCAACCACCTACCAGGCAGTCTATGATGACGGTGAGGTATGGGACTTTGCTAATGAATTTACGAAGCTCACTGACGGTGAAGTAACCTACAGCAAGGTAGGATACGACGTCTTAGCTGAGTACGCAAAGAAGGTTACTGCATAACCTATAATCTCTTTTTTTTTACCCCATTACAGCAAAAAAGCAGAGATGAAGTGGCTCAAGGCTTTCGCCTCAGAACACGCGCCATTCAAGCCTCTTAAGATTTCCAAAGTTCACTAAAAGCCCGCACTCCATCCCTGTGCTTTTGAGATAACTCTCAACCTGTGCTTCGTGTGCTTTGCTCAAAGCCGAGACTGCTTTTAATTCTACAATTACATTTCCGTCAACAACCATATCAGCAATGAAATCCTTGCCTAACTCAATTCCCTTGTAAAACACAGGAATCCTGACCTGACGCTTCACTGAAAAACCTGCTTCCAACAGTTCCCACTCGAGTGCTTTCTCGTACACCGATTCAAGGTAACCTGACTTCAGTGTGTTATACACACGAAGAGCACATCCAACGATTCTATACATATCCGAGTTTGTATCTAACTTTTTCATAGTTTACTCCTGTAAGCTTTGCCTGCCGCGCTTCGGCTAATCGCCTACGCTTATTCGCGGCAGGTCAATCAAATAAAGCTGAAGCGAACCGAACAACCGGCGGGCTTACACACAGGGCGTGTAAACCGCGAGACGATATCCGTGCCGGAATCGGAGCGAAGCGACGAGAACGGCATGGTTATCCTCTCGCGGGTGAACGCCTGTGCCCCGCCCCCTTTCTGTATAGTAAGGAGGGCGTAAGAAAAAAGACGGACGCGCCGAAGTCCGCAGGAGTTGAAGAGCGATTAGCGATGAAACTCCGAGGACAAAGGAGCGGCTCGTATTTTTTTAGCCCGACGGAAAAACAGCAAAAGAGCATCAACCTAAAAAACCAAAACTGACAAAACCCTCCCAAAACACCTCCCCTGATTGCCCGCCGAATAGGCCGCGGCGATTAGCCAAGCGGCCCGGCGGGTCTCTCCTACACTCAAAAGAAAACCCTCCAAAATCCATTCCCCTGATTGCCCCGGCGGGTAAACCCACACCCAAACAGGCAGGAACTCTAAATAAACTCAAATAAAAAAAAGAATTAGTAGTTTTCCTTCTCAAGGAAGAAGTATGCCTTCGGGTGTGCGCAGACTGGACAAAGCTCAACTGCTGCCTCACCATAGTGAATGTGACCACAGTTTCCGCAGACCCATGCCTTTGGCTCATCGTGTGCGAAAACCTTACCTTCCTCAACATTTGCAAGGAGCTTTCTGTAGCGTTCCTCGTGGGACTTCTCAATCTTTGCGACCTCTTCAAAGAGGAAAGCGAGCTTCTCGAAACCTTCCTCCTTTGCGTCCTTTGCGAACTGTGCGTACATCTCAACCCACTCATAGTTCTCGCCTTCTGCTGCTGCAAGGAGGTTTGCTGCAGTGTCCGGGATCTCTCCGCCGCAGAGTGCCTTGAACCAGAGCTTTGCGTGCTCCTTCTCATTTAATGCAGTCTCTGCAAAGAAGTCGGCAATCTGGTTAAATCCTTCCTTTCTTGCCTTGGATGCAAAGTAGTCGTACTTGTTTCTTGCCTGTGATTCACCTGCGAATGCTTCCATCAGGTTCTTCTCGGTTTTAGTACCTTTAATGTTGCACATACTTTTTATTTTGACGTGAAAGATAAAAAATGTTTATCTTCTCACGCACCCCAATACATCTTATGGTTAAATTAAACGAAGACTTCAAGCCGGCCGGAAAATACACCGGCTATCTTCTCTTAGCAACACTTGCCTCAATCATCCTCATCTGGGCGGCATGCTTTTCCTGGATGTTTGTCGACTCCATCTTCACCCTCTTCTTGGCAATAGGATTCGCAGCCCTTGCAGTCTGTATCATCTTCGCCTGCATCTGGGCCCCGCTCTACTACAAATCCGTAGTCTACCACTTAAACGGAACTGAAATGACCTGGAGACGCGGAGTATTCTTCAGAAAGACCGGAATTGTCCCGTACAACAGAATCACCAACGTTGACATCGTACAGGGACCTGTCATGAGAATCTTTGGAATCTACCACTTAAAAATTGAAACCGCAGGTGGCGGAGCATCCAAAAACTCTGCCGAGATTCAGATCGAAGGAATTGAAAACCCAGAACCTGTAAGACAGCTCATCATGGACTTTGTAAGAGGACAAAAACCCGCAGCCGCAGCAACCGGCACCGAATACAAACCGGAAACCTCCGCAAACTGCGACATACAGGCCTTACTCGAAGAAGTCTCTGCAATCCGCCGCCTTCTTGAAGAGAGGAAATAATGCCTGAAAAAGAAGAACCGGTCTTAGACCCTGACTTTTCTGAAAAAGAACACGAAGAATTTGAACGCCTCGAGCGCGAAAATCCCTATCGCGAAATCGAAGAAGAAAAAATTCGTGTGCCCAAACGGCCTAAACAAGTCACAGACACCAGAAACGACCGGCTCTTCCTTGCATTATTCTGCATCGTAATGGTGATATTCCTCGTGATAATCCTCTTTACGACATTCTAATCTATTTTTTATTTTTACCAAAATACTGGCTTTGCTCCAAAATTGAATTACTGTGTGTTTTCAAGGCTCTAAACTCATGAGATAAAACGCAGAGTCGCCAGCCTTTCAGGCTTGCTCATGGCTCGAGTAAACTCTCGCCCCACACAGACGCTCCCTTCGGTCGCGCAG
>JAGBSZ010000122.1 GCA_017631585.1 Bacteroidaceae bacterium | reverse complement strand
TGAGCGATATTCTCGGCGATGAGGACCACTTGGGTGATATGGACTTCAAGGTAACAGGTACAGTTGACGGTATCACTGCTACACAGATGGATATCAAGGTTGACGGTCTTTCATACGAAATCCTTGAGAAGGCTCTTAATCAGGCACGCGAGGGTCGTATGCACATCCTCGGCAAGATTACCGAGTGCATCGCTGAGCCACGTGCAGAACTCAAGCCTCACGCTCCACGCATCGAAACAATGCGTATTCCTAAGGAGTTCATCGGTGCTGTTATCGGTCCTGGTGGTAAGATTATCCAGGGCATGCAGGAGGAGACCGGTGCTACAATCTCTATCGAGGAGGTTGATGGCGAGGGTATCATCGAAATTGCAGCAAACAACGGCAAAGCTATCAACGATGCTATCGCAAAGATTAAGGCGATTGTTGCTATTCCTGAGGCAGGCGAAGTTTATGAGGGTACAGTGCGCAGCGTAATGCCTTACGGTGCATTCGTTGAGTTCATGCCTGGTAAGGACGGTCTGTTGCATATCTCTGAAATCGACTGGAAACGTTTCGAGACAATGGAAGAGGCTGGTATCAACGAGGGTGACAAGCTACAGGTTAAACTTGTTGAAATCGATCCTAAGACCGGTAAGTTCAAGCTCTCTCGCAAGGCTCTCATCGAGAAGCCTGAGGGTTACGAGGAGCGCGAGCGTCGTCCACGTCGCGAACGCGAGCCACGCGAACAGCGCGAGCGTCGCCCACGCAACGACAAGGAATAATCACTGATTATACATAGCAAAATAAGATGCTCCTTTTGGGAAGCATCTTATTTTGCTTATATAAGGTATATAAATCCCTTAATATTATAAATAATGTCAAAAAATGGTTTTGCTTAATGATAAATTTAAGAATTTATATATATTCGCGGTGTAAAACAAAAAAATATCTATATGAGAAAAATAAGAGCTGCCATAGTAGGTTATGGCAATATTGGAAAATATACTCTTCAGGCGTTGAATGCCGCGCCTGACTTTGAAGTTGCAGGTATAGTACGCCGTTCAGGAGCTGAGAATCTTCCTCAGGAACTCGAGGGCTACAACGTAGTAAAGGATATCCGCGAGTTGGGTGATGTTGATGTTGCAATCCTTGCGACTCCTACACGTAGCGTGGAAAAATATGCAAAGGACATTCTTGCTCTTGGCATAAACACCGTGGATAGCTTTGATATACACTCAAAGATTCTCGACTTGCGCCGTTCTTTGAGCGAGAGTGCCGAGGCTGGCAATGCTGTTTCAATCATTTCTGCCGGCTGGGACCCGGGAAGCGACTCTGTTGTGCGCACATTGCTCGAGGCTATTGCGCCTAAGGGTATAACATATACCAATTTCGGTCCGGGTATGAGCATGGGACACACAGTTGCAGTCAAGGCTGTAGAGGGTGTCAAAGCTGCTCTTTCAATGACAATCCCTGTGGGAACAGGAATACATCGCCGTATGGTTTATATCGAACTTGAGGATGGCTATGATTTCAATCAGGTGGCTGCAACAATCAAGTCCGACCCATATTTTGTGAACGATGAGACTCATGTAATCAAGGTGCCATGCGTGGATGATTTGCTCGACATGGGACATGGAGTGAACCTCACACGCAAAGGTGTTTCAGGTACAACACAGAACCAGTTGTTCGAGTTCAATATGAGAATAAACAATCCTGCTCTCACAGCTCAGGTTCTTGTATGTTGTGCGCGTGCTACCATGCGTCAGCAACCGGGTTGTTATACAATGATTGAGATTCCTCTCATTGATTTGCTCAGCGGTGACCGCGAACAGCATATTGCACATCTTGTGTAACTTTGTTGTGTAAAAAGAAATATTGTTAAAATGGAAACGGATGGTATGATTATATGCTGTCCGTTTCCATTTTTTTTACTAATTTCGCGACTCAATTTCTATTACTGAAAAAATTATGAGCGAAAATAAAAGAGCCTCTTTTGGCGGTAAATTGAGTGTAATTCTTGTTGCGGCAGGCAGTGCCATTGGATTGGGCGCGTTGTGGCGTTTCCCCTACATAGCCGGCAAGCATGGTGGTGCAGCCTTCCTGCTTGTGTTTCTTTTGAGTGTTCTTGTTGTTGGTATTCCTGCAATGCTTGCGGAATTTGCAATAGGTCGCAAGACACGACAGAATGCAGTAGGGGCTTTCCGCGCCATTTCAAAGCGTTGGAGCTGGCTGGGCTATTGTGGAGTGCTGTGCGCTCTCTTCATTTCAGGATATTATTACCTCATAGCAGGCTGGTCGCTGGAGTATCTTGTCAATTCGGCAACGGGGCAACTCTATAGCTCTTCGCTCTCTTTTACCGAGCAGTTCAATGAGTTCCAAGGCTCGTATCGTCCTCTGATATATGGTATCATATTTATCCTTATGACCTACTTCATTGTTTCGCGTGGAGTAGAAAAGGGTATTGAGAAGGCGTCTAATGTGATGATGCCTATGCTTTTTGTCATTCTTATCGTCATGGCTGTGCGCGTGGCATTCATGCCGGGCGCTGCCGAGGGCTATCGTTTCTTCCTGTCATGCGATTTTGCCGAGGCTTTCAAGCCTGAAACAATCATGATGGCAATAGGTCAGGCATTCTTCTCGCTGTCGGTGGGAATGGGTTGTATGGTAACGTATGCCTCGTATTTCAAGAAGAATAACAATCTTGTTTCCACTTCGCTGAATGTGTCGTTGCTTACTCTGCTGGTTTCAATACTTGCCGGATTGGTTATATTCCCTGCTGTGTTCAGTGCCGGAATTGCACCGTCCGAGGGTGCGTCACTCGCTTTTGTCACCCTGCCTGAGATATTCAACGGCATGCCGTTCGCTTCGCTGTGGTCAACAATATTCTTCATCCTTGTGATGCTGGCTTCGCTTACATCCACAATATCGTTCAATGAGGTGCTTACGGCATATTTTGCCGAGGAATTCAAATTGTCAAGGCGTGCCGCGGCAATAACCACAATGGGCTTGTCTGTTGCTTTGAGTGTGCTTACATTCAGCAAACTCTTCGGTGTGGATTACCTTGATGTGTTCGATAAGCTCACTGCCAATGTGATGATGCCTCTCGGCGCAATGTTCACCTGTGTTCTTGTAGGCTGGTTCCTTGAACGCGGATTCATGAAAAGCGAGCTTACTAACAATGAAACAGTCAACCGTTATATCGCGCCTGTTGTCATTTTCATGTTGCGCTACATAACTCCGTTGCTGATATTCTATATCTTTATAATGAATCTTATTTGATGTCAGTCGCTGTAATAGACTCTCTTTATTCTGTTCGATACTGATGTAAGAACCTCATAAGGAATTGTATCTAACCATTCGGCAATGGTGTTTACAGGCAGGTTGTTGCCGAAAATCTCCACTCTGTCGCCTTCGTTGCACTCAATGTCGGTAACATCCACCATGCACACATCCATGCATATATTGCCTATGTATGGTGCGCGTTTGCCGTTTATGATGCAGTAGCCTCTGCCGTTGCCAAGTTTGCGGTTAAGCCCGTCGGCGTATCCTATCGGCAGTGCCGCTATGCGGGAATTGCGTGTCAGTGTGCCTTTACGGCTGTAGCCTACGGTCTCCTCTGCCGGAACATCGTGTATCTGTAATATAATTGTCTTTAGTGTAGATATGGGGCGTAGCGTTGTATCTTCTCCTATTGGTGATATGCCGTACAACCCTATTCCCAAACGTACCATATCGTACTGTGCTTCGCTGAAACGTTCTGTGCCGGCACTGTTGCATATGTGTCGCAGAATCTTGTGAGTGAATGCTCCCTGCAACATCTCTGCGGCTGTTTCAAATCTTTGCATCTGTCTCTTGGTGAAATCATCGAATGCAGGGCTGTCGCTTCCTGCAAAATGAGAGAATACTGAACGCGGTGTGAGTGCGCTCTGTCGTTTGAGCGTGTCAATAAGCAACGGTATCTCTTCGGGCAGGAATCCGAGGCGGTGCATGCCTGTGTCAATCTTTATGTGAATGGGGTAGTCTGTTATTCCCTCGTGGCATGCGGCATGTATAAGCGATTTGAGCATGCCAAAGCTGAAAACCTCGGGTTCGAGCTTGTTGTCGAACAGTGTGCTGTATGAACTTGGTTCGGGGTTCATCACAATAATTCCTGTTGTGATACCTTCCCTGCGCAGTTCCGCACCCTCGTCGGCTACGGCTACGGCAAGATAATCAACATTGCACTCCTGCAGGGTACGACCCACTTCGAGCGCGCCGGCTCCGTATGCCGATGCTTTTACCATGCACACGCTCTTTGTCTCCGGGTTAAGGTTGTTGCGGTAACGGTTCAGATTGTCGCGCAGAGCATTAAGGTTTACTTCGAGGATAGTCTGGTGTACCTTCTTTTCGAGTGCTTCCGATACATCTTCGAAATGGAATGTGCGTGAGCCTTTAATAAGAATGCATTCATTGCACATATCGCGTAGTATGTGCGAGGCAAGCAACTCTTCGGTAGTGCCAAAGAAGTGGCATTCTATATCTGATTTTCTGAACTTTGATGCCTGAGAGTTTATATCTTTGCCGATACCAATGAATTTTTCTATTTTTCTCTCTTCGAGGTATTGCAGTACAATCCGGTACAATGTCTGCGCGCTCTCCCCGGTCTGTTTTATGTCGGCAAGAATGAGTGTACGTTTCAGGTGGGGCATGGTGCTGCTGCGACGTTCCATAAAGTCGAGTGCAATGTTAAGCGATGCGGTGTCGGAATTATAGCTGTCGTTTATGATAAGGCAACCACGTTTGCCCTCTTTTACTTCAAGGCGCATGGCCACCGGCTCAAGCTGTGCCATGCGTTCTGCTATTACGTCGGCAGGTATCATAAGGTACAGTGCCGCTGCAAGGCAACTTATGGAGTCCTCTATCGACGCATCGTCGAGGAACGGTATGCGGTAGCTGTTCTCTATCGTAAGATAATTGTATCTGATAGTAGTTCCGGTGTCGTCCTTTTCCACCGACTTTATGTACAACGGGCGTTCAGGGTCCTTGCGCGACCATGCAATCTCGCGCGAAGGCAGATGAGAACGTGTCACACAATTTGCGAGGAGAGTATCATCGGCATTGTATATTACAATCTCGCACTTGCGGAATAGCGATAGTTTCTCCAGACACTTCTCCTGCATGGTGCTGAAATTCTCCTGATGTGCGCTGCTTATGTTGGTGACAATACCTATTGTCGGGTTTATTATCTGTTGCAGATTGTCCATCTCCTGAACACGCGAAATGCCTGCCTCGAAAATGCCGAGGGTGCTTTCACTGTTCAGCTTCCAGATGGAGAGCGGAACACCTATCTGTGAATTGTAGCTTCGTGGTGACCTTGTTACATTGTAGTTCCCTGCTGTCAGCTGATAGAGCCACTCCTTTACTATTGTCTTTCCGTCGCTTCCTGTTATACCTATGACGGGTATGTCAAAGAGCGAACGATGATACGTTGCAAGGGCTTGCAGTGCCTTAAGACTGTCATTTACAATGATGAAATTGGCTTTATCGAGTTCTTTGAAACTGTCGATGCTGTTTACAACAAAGTTGTTGACACCTCTTTTGTAAAGCTCCTTTACATAGTTGTGTCCGTCGCCGTGTTTTGTCTTTATGGCAAAGAATATTGTCTCCTCGGGAAAACTGAGTGAACGGCTGTCGGTAAGCAGGCGTGCCACTCTGCTTTCGGGTGTAGCAATTCTTCCTTTGGCTTTCAGTATTTCTCTTATCTGTTCAATAGTGTATTGCATCGCATTTTCTCATTTTCGAAGTCAATATACGAATATTTTTCCTCAATAGCTTCAATTTTCCCCAATAAGTTGCGCAGAAATGTCTTGTAACCGTCGGATGATGCATCGAAAGGGCGGTGTTCCATGGCGCGCATTATAGCTTCTATCTCTTCATTTAGTTTTTGTGTTGCATTATTGAAGTAGCATTTGCCAAAGCATTCCCATATATATTCTATAGCCACCGATGAGGGATGAACCATGTCATCGGCATAGAAACGATAGTCGCGCAGTTCGTCAAGAACTATCTCGTATGCGGGAAAGTATAGCGCATTATCGGGGTATAGTTCCATAATCCTGTCAATGGCAAGCAATAATGTTGCCTTGCTCTTCTGGTTGTCGTGTGCTCCGTCGCGCAAGTGGCGTATCGGGCTTACCGTGAAGATGAATTTTATCTCAGGATTAATCTCGCGGAATCTGTCAATGACATCGGCTGTGGCTTTTACAATCTCCTCTATGCCAAGCAAGCGACGTGTAAAGGTGCTTGCCGGCAGTTTGTGGCAGTTCCCTGCAATTATGTTGTCGTTGTTGCGTATATATGCGTATGCTGTACCGAACGTTATAATTACAGTGTCGCACTCTTTTGCTTTTCGGTGGCTTGTGGCAAGGCTTTCGTTTATTGCATCAAGCAACTCCTCTTGTGTGTTGCGCGAGAAATCACCATGATGAAGTATGCTGTGCCATTTTCCGTTATGCTCAAAAAGTTCGGGCGACTCGGGTGTGAACGGCTCGCCGGTGATAACCCTGTTCATCATTGTGGCGATGGAAAGAGGGTTATATAATACCCCGAAAGGATTTATATTTATATCGAACTTCCTCTCTGCAAGCATTGCTCCGATGTTACCGGCAAAGCATGAACCGGCAAGTAATAAGCGGCTCTTGTGGCTTATTCCGTATTTGCCGGTGGGAAGTTCTATAGCTGTTCTAAAGCGTGTCATTGCTGTTGTGGAGGTATAATTAAATGCAAAAATAGTCAACTTCATTAAGAAATATAGTATATTTGTACGGAAATTGTATAGAACATACTTGTTTATGGAATTTTTTCTGTGAATAGATTTTAAAATGTTATATTTGCAGAATAAAGGCTGTCTGTGGGGAGTTCCCGGACAAACCGGACAGTTTCTAAATGTGTTTGTGTTAAACATTCATGAAATGATAGATTTGACTAAATATCCTTTGCTCGGAAAGATAAATTCACCTGCCGACCTCAGACAACTGCCTGAAAAGGATCTGCCGCAGGTGTGTGGTGAGCTCAGGAACTTTATAATAGATTCATTGGCAAACAATCCCGGTCACTTTGCTTCGAGCCTTGGTTCGGTGGAGTTGACAGTTGCTTTGCATTATGTATTTTCTACCCCCGACGACAAACTTGTGTGGGACGTTGGTCATCAGGCTTATGGTCATAAAATCCTTACCGGCCGCAGAGACCGTTTCCACACCAACCGCAAGTTCGGCGGTATAAAGCCTTTTCCATCGCCCGATGAGAGCGAATACGACTCGTTTGTGGCTGGTCATGCATCCAATTCAATTTCGGCAGCATTGGGATTGTCGGTTTCTGCAAAACTGCAAGGACGCAAGGAAAATGTGGTAGCAGTCATCGGTGACGGTTCCATGAGCGGAGGATTGGCATACGAAGGATTGAACAACCTTTCGAACACTCCAAACAATCTGCTTGTTATTCTTAACGACAACAATATGTCCATAGACAAGAGCGTGGGCGGTATGAGCCAATTGCTTATATCCATGCACTCGTCAAGGATATATAACAAGATACGTTATGCCATAGCAAAAGGATTGCGTAAAATAGGGCTTCTGAATGAGGAACGCGCCAGTGCGCTTATCCGTTTCAATAATGGTCTTAAGGCAATGCTTTTCCGCCAAAAGAATATATTCGAAGGTATGAGTGCCCGTTATTTTGGTCCTATAAACGGACATGACGTGCATGAACTGGTGCGTATGTTGCGCAGCATAAAGGATATGACAGGTCCGCGTATGTTGCATATACATACAGTAAAGGGAAAAGGTTGGGAACCTGCCGAGAAGAATGCTACAGTGTGGCATCAGCCGGGTATTTTCGATGTGGAGACAGGTGAGCGTGTCGTTTCGGATAGCAGCATACCTCGTTTCCAGGATGTCTTTGGTGAAACCCTTGTGGAACTTGCAAAGGCAGATGAGAGGATTATAGGTATCACTCCGGCAATGCCTACAGGCTGCTCTATGAACAAGTTGATGAATGAACTGCCTGAGCGTTTCTTTGACGTGGGTATAGCCGAGGGACACGCTGTTACCTTCTCTGCCGGTTTGGCAAAGGGTGGTGCATTGCCATTCTGTAACATATACTCTTCGTTCATGCAACGAGGCTATGACAACCTTATACACGATGTGGCACTCCAGAAACTGGACTTTGTGCTGTGTCTTGACAGAGCCGGTCTTGTGGGTGAGGACGGTCCTACGCATCATGGCGCATTCGATCTTGCATATCTGCGTCCTATACCTAACCTTACAATATCATCGCCATACGACGAGCGCGAACTGCGCAGGCTTATGTTTACTGCAACCCAGCCCGGTATGGGTACTTTTGTAATCCGTTATCCTCGTGGAAAGGGCTCGCTCAGCGATTGGCGTTGTCCGCTTGAAACTGTCGAGGTTGGCAAAGGTCGCCTCATGAGAGAGGGAAAGGATGTGGCATTCCTCACTTTAGGTCCTCTTGGAAAGGTTATGGAGAGTGTGATTGATGAGGCTGAAAAGCAGGGCGTAAGTGTGGCACACTATGATATGCGTTTCCTCAAACCTATAGACACGGATATTCTACGCGAGGTTGGCGAAAAATTCAAATATGTCATCACATTGGAGGATGGCTGTGTTACAGGTGGTTTAGGCAGTGCTGTTGTTGAATATATGGCAGAAAACGGTTTTAACCCCGTTGTAAAGGTAATGGGTATTCCCGACAAGTTCATTGAGCATGGAACACCTGCGGAGTTGTACCGTGTATGCGGAATGGACAAAGATAGCGTCCTGAAAGCTATCCTAAATTTCAAGAATCTATGAGAATAGTTATTGCCGGTGCCGGTGCTGTAGGAACGCACCTGGCAAAGATGCTTTCAGTTGAGAACGAGAATGTTGTCCTGCTCGACGAGAGTGAGGAGAAACTCGGAAAAATGGAATCCCTGTTCGACCTTCAGGCGATAGTTGGCGATCCCACAAAGATTTCAGCCCTTAAGTCGGCAGGTGTCGATGGTGCAGAACTTTTTGTGGCAGTTACCCCCGACGAGAGCCGTAATATTACGGCATGTATCCTTGCACACTATCTTGGTGCCAAAAAGACCATAGCCCGTATCGACAACTACGAGTATCTGCAACCTAAGCACAAAGCCTATTTTGAGTCACTGGGTGTTGATACGCTTATTTACCCCGAACAGCTTGCCGCCGAGGAGATTGCAACAAACATCAAGTACAGCTGGATGCGCCAGATGCTTGAGTTCGGCGACGGCGCATTGGTGATGATTGGAGTAAAAATCAGAGACAATGCATCAATCAAGGATATTCCTCTAAAGGATTTCCCAAATGATATACCCTATCATGTTGTGGCAATACAGCGCGGTGACGAAACTATAATTCCGCGTGGTAACGATATGATAAAGGTCAACGACCTTGTATGCTTCATGACAACGAGTGACCATATACAGTATATGCGTACCATTTGCGGTAAAGAGGAGTTTACCGAGGTAAACAGCCTTATAATCATGGGTGGCAGCCGTATTGCAGTGCGTACGGCAAATCTTATTCCTGACAATATCAGCGTAAAGATTATCGAGAGCGATTTAAACCGTTGCCATAAGCTGCTTGAGCTTGTCGATGACAGGGTTATGATTATAAACGGTGATGCACGCGACACAGAATTATTGCGCAGTGAGGGAATCGACCGTACCGATGCATTTATTGCTCTTGGCGACAGTTCCGAGACAAACATCCTTGCATGCATGGCAGCAAAACGTGGGGGAGTGTTCCGTACAATATCAGAGATAGAGAATATCGATTATATCTCTATGGCAGAGAGCATGGATATTGGTTCTGTCATTAACAAAAAGAAGATTGCCGCAAGTACAATCTTCCAGATGTTGCTGAACACCGATGTTCTCAGTGTCAAGTGCCTGAGCTTTATTGAGGCTGTTGTGGCAGAGTTTCCCGTAAGAGAAGACAGTTACATAACAAGAAAACCAGTCAAGAGCCTTGGCTTACCCGAAGGCGCGAATATCGGCGGTCTCATACGTAACGGCGAAGGTATGAATGTTACAGGAAATACCATGATACAGGCAGGTGACCATGTTATAGTTTTTTGCCGTGAGCATGTTTTGAAGAAACTGGAAAAATTCTTTAAGTGATGTTTCATCCCAAAATCATATTCCGCATTATAGGCTTGTTGCTTTACGTTGAGGCAATATTCCTTATGGGCAGTGTTCCTGTGGCTCTTTATTACGATGAGCCGGTGATGCGTCCGTTGATTATCTCTATAGCAGCCATGGTGGGTGTAGGCTCATTGTTTACATATATATGCAGTGGAGATGAACGCAATATATCCCGTAAGGATGGTTACATAGTGGTGACACTCTGTTGGATAATATTCTCGCTTTTCGGCTCATTGCCTTATATGCTCACAGGATATATACCATCTTTTACCGATGCCTTTTACGAAACAATGTCGGGCTTTTCAACCACCGGTGCCACCATTCTGCAGGATATTGAAGCCCTGCCAAAGTCACTCCTTTTCTGGCGTATGATGACCCATTGGGTAGGTGGTTTGGGTATTGTGTTCTTCACCGTTGCCATATTCCCGATATTCGGTTTGAGCGACATACACCTTTTTGCGGCAGAGTCGGTAGGTCCAATGCGCTCGAAACTGCATCCGCGAATATCAGTGACGGCACGTTGGATTCTTACCATATATGTGGGATTGACAATCATAGCAACAATATCCTATCACTTTGCAGGCATGGGATGGTTCGATTCTTTGTGTCACTCCATGTCAACAATTGCCACAGGCGGTTTCTCTACCAAACAAGAAAGTATAGCTGCATTCGATTCTCCAAAGATAGAATATGTAACAACGCTGTTCATGTTCCTTAGCGGTATAAACATGTCGCTTCTCTATCTGTTCATATTCAAGTTCCGTTTCAAGGATTTGTTGCGCGATACTGAGGCTAAAACCTATACAGCCATTGTTGTCATATATACCATAGCAATAACCATAGGACTCTATTTTACCACTCCGGCTGATGTGGAACTCTCGTTCCGTACAGCTCTGTTCCAGGTGGTGTCGATACAGACGACCACCGGCTTTGCTACGGCAAATTATGTTGTGTGGTTGCCTATATTATGGCTTTTGTTATGTTCGCTCATGTTCTTTGGTGCATGCTCAGGTTCAACATCGGGAGCTATGAAGTGCGTGCGCATATCAATCCTTTTCAAGGTTATGATAAACGAGTTCAAGCGCATTGTACACCCTAATGCCGTTATCCCTGTGCGTATGGCTGGCAAGGTTGTTCCAACATCAGTGCAGTCGGCTATACTTGCCTACACCGTCATATACATCTTTATGCTTATTATAGGACTTGTTGTAAATATGTGTTTCGGAATGGATTTTCTCGACTCGTTCGGACTATCCGTTGCATCTGTCGGTAACGTAGGTCCGGCACTCGGACACTATGGTCCAATGGACTCTTTTGCAACGTTGCCTTGTGTGGTAAATGGTTCAGTGCATTCCAGATGCTTGTAGGTCGTCTTGAATTCTTTGCTGTGCTTCTGTTGCTGACACCGGTGTTCTGGAAAAAGAGATAAATTTTGTCAGATAGGCACAAGTGTATGACACAGCATTATTTTATTGTTTCCAAAAGATTTTCTATATCCTTTTTTAATCGCCGGTAGGGTGGTGCGCTCTTGTAGTCGGTGTTCTTGCTGAGCATCATCGCTACATCGCATTGACTGTGGCGATAAGATGACAGTTCGTTGCTGTATTGCCTGTTGTGGTATGCGTAGCGTGCTATCTCCTCTTCGCGTCGGTTGCGTAGCAGACGGCATACGGGTTGCAGCATGCGCAATACTACATTATTCATTATGTGATGTCCCTGAATGTAGAAATATGTCTCGTCGGGGAGTATTCCAAGTTGTTCCAGTTCTTTGGTCAGGTTCTCGTATTCTTCCTTAAGTTCGGGGAACTGCTTTTCAAGCAGTGCTATGTTATGCTTTACCCTGTAGCTCAACTGTTGCAATGAGTATGCGGGGTTCTCAACGCGGAACGATGAAAGGCGTACAATCTCGCAGAATTTAAGCATGCTCATTGTTCTTGTGTCGTTCTTGCGGTAGAGCAGGATATTCCATACGAATAGCGGATGGCATATTTGTGAGTAGAGCCTGAAGAACTCTTTGAAGTCTATAATCTCGCTGTCGTTCTGTGTGCATAGCACGCACACTTGCTTGAGGCTCTGCGCGTAGCATCTGTAATTCTCTATTGAGTAGGCATAGGTGTGCAGGATATATCTGTTCTCAAGCATATGGCGTGAGGTGGATGTTGTGCCTTGTAACAGATAGTCGTAGTCGCTGTCAACACAGGCTATCATGTTTTTGCCGTATGCCTTGCCGAGCATGTTCATCATTGCCTGTTTTTTGCCTTTGGTGAGCTTGTTGCGTGCCGGCAGCATTATCTCGAAATGTATCTTGTCGCTTTCGTACTCGTTGAACACCGAACGCCAGAATGATATGTCATCATAACTTTCCACGTATGCTATGATGCGTTGTGCGGCTCTCTTGGGACGTAGCGAGTTTGCCGCCTCTATGAAGTTTGAATTGAGATATTCTGTGAGCCTTTTCATATCTCGTTTTTGCAAAAGCAATGGTATGTCAAATTTCTCATTATGGTTTGGAATGACAGAAAACAGCTGTTAATGTGTCGTTCCGAATGTATGTGAGAAATCCGGATTATCTGTTACTGTGTAATATCCTCTATTTCGGTCACTGCATCCATCCAGCCGTCCATTATTATGGCAGGGGAGTGTGTACACAATATTATCTGTGTGTTGGGGTTCAGTGTGCGCACCAGGGTTATAAGGCGTTGCTGCCACTCTATGTGCAGTGAAATCTCAGGCTCGTCCATGAGCATCACACCGGGACGGTTCTCCTGTACAAGCGCGGTGAGCAGTATCACAAGCATCTGTTTTTCGCCCGACGAGAGCATGTAGGGTGATATTGTCTCTCCGTATTGGTGAAAGAATATCTCATTGCTGTCGCGTGCTATTGTCTTTGCCGTGGGGGCAAAAAGGTCGTCTATAAGGTCCTGGAACTGTTTCTTAGGCTTTGTCAGCTCGGTGGCTAAGCGTTGGTCGTCGGGGTTGCCCGATGTGAGCAACGATATAATACGGTTGCCTATGTTTACCTGGTAGTTGAGGTAGCGACGTTGCAGATTGTACAGTTGCCAGTCGAGTTCGGTGCGGATGTCGGCTCCTGGAATCTTTTCGAGCATCTCGCTGTTGAGTACGGGGCGGTCGATGCTGCTTATCACGTCAAAATGTATGCTTGTGGCATCTTCGGGGTAGAATTTTACATGTACGCCATCCTCGGGGTTGGAGGTGATGAGCCCTTTGCGCATCACTTTAAGGTGGCGTGCCGAGCGGTTTATTATGGTACTCTTGCCCACACCGTTGCTTCCGCTCAGAATGTTTACGTCAGGGCGCAGCTCCCAATATATATGCTTGCGGTTGCTCCACAAGGAGTCAATCTCAATGCTCTTTATGTATTGTGCCATTTTTTCCATAAGCGATATTTTTTGCAGCCTTTATTCTGCGAATGTAATATAAAGTTCTGCCAATATCAAGTATGTTTTGATGAATTAATTTATAAGTCATTAAAAATTT
>JAGBSZ010000009.1 GCA_017631585.1 Bacteroidaceae bacterium | reverse complement strand
TCCTGCAAGCCCATCTGGAACAACTGACCTACGATGTTTGCATAATCGTACATGCCACCGTTTGAAAGGATGTATTCGTTCTCTTTCTCTGCGTTGTAGATACCGTTCTTGGCATTCTTACCAACAACTGTGATTACATATACGCCGTTGTCGCCCTTGATTGGTGCGCTTACCTCACCTACGTTCATGTTGGCTGCAACAACGCTGATAACAGGCTCGTCAACATTGAGTGATGGGATGTTTGTAGGTTTCTTGAACTCTACCATGTTCACTCTTTCTACCTTTGCCTTGTTGTTGTTCTTGATTGCGTTGAAGTCTTTGCCAGTGAGCTCTGATGTGATAATCTCGGCTTTCTTGTCGAGCATCAAGCGGTTCTTGATGATGTCGCTGAGCTTTGTGCCGTAGTTGTTTATCTCTTTGTCGAGTGCGATATATCCCTTAGGGTTAACGCTTGTTACTACTGCAAAGAGAAGGTATTCGTTACCGCACTCTTCGATACCTGAGAAGTCACCGGCTTTTCTATCCTCTGCAAGTGCCCAGCGTACTACGCTGCTTGTCTGTGGGATGTTGTTGATGTTTCTTGTAGATGCGTTCACATCGTTCATCTTCTGTACGCGGTAGCCGTTAGCCATTGCTTTGCTCTTTACATCGTCGATAGTCTTGCAGTCTGCTACGAACTGGCTGAGTTTGTTGTATGCCATGTCGTATGTATCGCTGCTGAATGCGATGTTTCTCTTTATTACAACAAGGTTATATACATCTGCCTTGCCTTTCTTGTCTATAACCTGATAAATCAATTTGCCGGGGATAGTCTTGAAATCAGCTGTTGCATATACACCTTTCTTGGCGTTGTAAAGCTCTTTCTGTGCCTTTGCATTGTCGATGATGCCTATTGCATAGAACTCTTTTGATGTCATCCACAATGAATCGACGTGTGCATAGTTCTTTGCTACCTCCTTGAAGTCTGCCTTGTTCTTGAGAAGGTTCATAAGGCTGTCTGTTGTTGCCTCAACCTCTTCGTTTGCCTGGCTGTTGATAACGATTGCACGGATGAGCAATGAGTCGGGAGCTACGCTCTTTTCTGTTGTCATGAAAACGTTGTAGCTGTTGTCCGATGGGTTGATGTATGGACCTACAACTTCATTGATACCAGCCTGCTCTATGCGCACCTGGATATCCTCGGGATATGCATCCTTTGTCCAGAAAAGCTCGTTGTACTGGAAGTCGCTCTGTGCTGTGCGTGCAACGCTCTCGTACTCGTTGTTGCCGTTCTTCAACTCGTTTGCATATTCGTTCATCTCTGCAAGAAGAGCCTGCTTGTCGCTCTCGCTTGGTGTTACCTTTACGCTGATGTACTGGATGTCGCGTGTATCCTGCAACTGCTCGTAGAAGTAATCCTTGTTTGCCTTGTAGTAAGCCTCAATCTCTTTGTCGCTTACGTTTACCAATGAGTCTTCAACCGATGTGTAAGGGAATGCTGCAACCTCGATGTTGAATGCGTTGTCGTTCATGTCAAAGTTCTTGCGTGCAAGAACAGGGTTTGCGATTGTTGCATTCTCGATGAGCTTAACCTGCTTGTTGGTGAGTGCCTCGAGCTTGATTCTCTTCTCCATGTACTTCCAGCAGTTGTAGAGTGCTGCAATATTAGAGTTGTACTCGCCACCGTCTTTCATCATCTGGTTGTATTCTGCGATGATTGCGTTGAGGTCGTCTGTGCTGAAACCTGTCTGTGAACGGAATGGGTGTGCGATGCTGTTGAGGTAGTCGCTGCTGTTGTTCTCGAGGATGTCCATAATCTCCTCGTTAGTAACAGTGATACCAAGTTCTTTTGCCTGACGCTCTGCCACTGCAAGCTGTGTGAATACTCCCCATGCCTCGTCCTTGATGTAGCCGAGTTCTGCCTCTGTGAAAGGTGCAGTTCTCTGCTCGTCAGACAAACGCTGGTCTGCCATTCTGAACATTCTCTGTGCGTTCTCACACTCGTTGTATAACTCCTGGAAGTCTGCTGCAGAAAGTTTGTCACCGTCGATGGTTCCTACTGTAGCCTCCATTGAGTCTGACTGGAATAATCTCCAAGCATCACCTGCGATGAATGCAAATAATGCAAGACCCACGAAAATAACAAGCAGTGGGCCCATGTTGCGCAATTTTTGTAATGTTGCCATAATCTAATATTTTGTTTGTTTTGTTTTTTGCATTAAACTCTGCGAAATTAATAAAAAGCTTTTAATTTTCTATTATAAATTAGGTATAAAAAACAGCCGAAAAGCGTATTTTATATGCTTTTCGGCTGTTTTTTTTGCTTGTTAATGAACTATTTCAGCAATGTCAACTTTACAAGTTCTATTTTGGTGCTGTGTTGCTTGATGCTCTGTATCCTGTAGTCGCCTATGGTTATCGATTCGTTGAGCTGCGGGAACCGTTGGTGATGGGCAAGGATAAAACCTCCAAGCGTCTGATATTCGTCCGATTCGGGTATTTCAAGGTCGAACATTTCGTTTATGCGTTCTATCTCCAAACGACCTGACAACAGATACTCCTTGTTGCCGAGTGATTTGGCTATGAGGTTGGGGTTGTCGTGTTCGTCCTCGATCTCACCGATAATCTCTTCTACAAGGTCTTCGAGCGATACAATGCCGGATGTTCCGCCGAACTCGTCAATAACTACAGCCAGGGATTTCTTCTGCTGCATGAGTGTCTTCATCAGTTTCTGTGCCGACAGTGTCTCGGGGACAAAAGGCATTTTGCATATCTTCTGTTGCCACTTCTTACCCATGCGGAAGAGTTCTGATGAGTGTATGTAGCCTATGATGTTGTCGATATTGTCCTTGAATACGACAATTTTTGAGTGTCCCGATTCTATGAATACCGATTTCAGTTCGCTGAGCGGTGTGTTTACCTCCACTGCATCAATCTCTGTGCGTGGAACAAGACAATCTCTTACTTTTATATTCGAGAAATCGAGGGCGTTCTGGAAAATAAGTACATCATTGTCGATGGTCTCCTCATCCTCTTCGGCACTCTCTATCGAGCTTTGTATCAAGTGGTTGAGTTCGCGTTTTGAGAATGTGGTGTCGCGTGTCTCGTCCTTTATTCTTATGTTAAGCAAGCGAAGCAGAAAGGTGGAACACAGGGTGGTAAAACGTGCCAAGGGGTAGAGCAGTATATACAGAGGGTATATGAATACCGCAAATCTCTTCAGTGAACGGTTGGGGTTAATCCTGAAGAGTGCCTTGGGGACAAATTCGCCGGTGAGAATGATTATTATTGTCGAAATTATTGTTTCGAGCAACAGCGAGTTGGCGTCGTTGAAGTTCTTGAGTATGGTGGCATTCAGGAGTTCTGCCATGAGCATACCATAAATGACAAGTACAATATTGTTTCCTACGAGCAAGCTTGATATTAAGTTGTTGCTGTTGGTGTAGAACTTGTTGATTATGTATGATGTGGTGGAGCGTTCGTTGAGGTCGATTCCAAGCAGCAGCTTGTTTGATGACACGAATGCTATCTCCATGCCGGAAAAGAGCGCGGAGAATAGTATCACGATAATCAGTTCTAATATTATTGTTGTCATTCTTTTATTATTCCTCTACTGCAAAAATGCCTTTGGTGTTGTTTATCTGCCACAAGGTGAGGTTCTGGTTGGCTTCGAAACCGATGCCTTCGGTAACCTGGTCGGCTTGTTCTATCTTTATGTATGAGTCGGAATATATTTTTTCCTCTTTCTGGTCCCAGTACATCAATGGGGTATAGAATTTCTCGTCCTTTACGTTCTTGATATTAACGTTGCCTATGAGTT
>JAGBSZ010000121.1 GCA_017631585.1 Bacteroidaceae bacterium | reverse complement strand
GTTTAAAGCATTGCAGTATGTCGCCAAAAAGTTATTCATTTCCCAATTTGCTCTGTTTTAATACACAAAATTAGTAATAATTTAGATACGATTTAACGCTAATGGCGTTTTTTTGCAAAAATATATTGAGTATCATAGTGGATGTGTCGTATTTTGTTCGTAAGCGTATGGGGCAAACCGGTGTGTTTGCCCTTAGAAAAAACAAACTGTCCCGCTTTCGCAAAGAGGGACGAGCTAAGCGGAGGGAGATTGAAAAACGGAATTTGGGCTGGCAGACCCAGCCCCTACGGTTGCAATCCACCAACAAAAGGTAATATCAAAAAGAAATCCGGCACCGTTTGAGCAACAGCGCGTGTCAGTTCCAATAGAGGAATAAGAACAAAAGTGTTTGAGCGTATGTGCCATACGATGCTGGGTGTGCGTGAAGCGAGTTCTTTTGTTCCCGAATTTGCTTTGCAAATCGACAATACCGCCAGCATATAGTCGTGCGTAGTGCAGACGCTGTTTGCACCGCACGGGGTGCGATAAGGCGGTGTTGTCAATGAAGAGATGTGAGCCGAGGAGTGAGCGACTTGCTCAACCCGTGTGCCGGGAGTTTTTGGTTCTTTTTACGGTTAAAAAGAACATAAAGAAAGACTACAAAACGAATATACGACAAAAGAAGTAAGGTTAAAGACTACAGAACAAAACAAAAACGAACCGAGATCCCTCCAGCAAGGTCGGGATGACACAGACCGCAGAATTTCGGGCAGACACACCGGTCAACCTCTACAAAGCAAAATGATTGTAAAAATCATTCTAGCACACCCACTCTGTTTCTTTCCTTATGTAATTTTACCGCTACCCAAACAGCCACTGCTATATACGCAATTGCGCCGATAATACCCGTTGGCAGAGGACCTACAAAACGATTCACAAGTTCAAGAGAGGGATTCTCAAGATAAGCAGGATAATTATAGAAGAGCATTCCCAAAGCCGCTGTACCATTCATTGCTCCATGAGCCAGCGCGGCAGGCAGGCAACTCTTGGTGCGCAAAGTAAGATAAGAAAGCAATATGCCTGCAACAATACAGAATATACACATTGCAACTATACCAAGCCAAGGATAACCAAAATATCCGACACCGTAGTTGTGTCCTGACACAATGATTGGCGCATGCCATATACCCCAAATAAGGCCTGTAAGCATAATTGCAGGCAAGAAGTTCATACGTTCCGCAACCTTTGGCAACAGATAGCCACGCCAGCCCCACTCTTCACCAAGAGCCGGAATAAAGTTCAGGAACGGTGACAGAATCACAAGCACAATCGTAACAAACATCATGCCGATTTTGGTCATATCGGCTCCACGGAACTCTGCAAGTGAGAAATCTGAAGAGAAGCAGATGTAATAAGCAACTGTACCGATGAGTGTCAATACAAGAGGAGCAAAGCATGCGGCAAGATAGTATTTTACATTCCCTTTCAGGTTTGGACGCAACATAGAATTTTTGAATCCCTCACGGGTGACAAGGCGTGTAAACAGAACACCCATTGCCGGAAAAAACATCAACACAGCGGTAAGCAATGTGTTTACGGCTGTTTCTTCATGGGTTAAATCACCGGCATCCTTTCCCAACACTCTTGGCCATATCAAAAATATAGTCCAGGCATAAGCAAGTGTAAATGTAAACACCAGGAATATAAGAATGCGGCGTAAATCTGCCTTCTTTGCAGCATCCATAATATCAGATTCTGTTATGCTTGTCAGGAATGATGACTTTTGGAGTAAAAGAGTGAGCCTCTTCAGGGGTCATTATTGCGTATGCCATTATAATAACCACATCACCGGGCTGGAACTTATGGGCTGCCGCTCCGTTCAAACAAATGACACCCGAGTCGCGTTCACCTTCTGTAATATAGGTAACAATACGTTCACCGTTGCTGTTGTTAACAACATGCACCATTTCACCCTCAATCATTCCTGAAGCCTCCAGCAAAGTCTCATCAATAGTGATACTGCCCATGTATTGAAGATTGGCCTCAGTCACTGTAGCACAGTGAATCTTTGATTTCAAAACCTGCAACAACATATCTGTTTTTATTTCTTATATACAATATTATCAATCAGGCGGATTTTGCCACAGAATAATGCAATACATCCGACAACATATTCGCTATCACCCCACTCTGCAATCTCCTGCAATGTATTGCCATCGACAATCTGGTAGTATTCCAGGCAAAGCCCCTCTGTAGAATTTATCACATTCTCCACAAAAGCCTTTGTCGATGCCAAATCATTCGACTTTGCATGCTCAAGGCTCTCGAACAATGTACGGGAAATAGTCAGGGCACGTTCTCTCTCCTCTGCCGACAATAGGGTATTTCTGCTACTCATTGCCAATCCGTCATTCTCGCGCACGATAGGACAGCCCACAATCTCAACAGGCAACGCAAGCTGACGCACCATCTCACGTATTATTGCCAGCTGCTGGAAATCCTTCTCACCAAAGTATGCCCTGTCCGGCTCCACTGCGTAAAACAACTTGCTTACAATCTGAGCCACTCCATTGAAATGCCCCGGACGGCAAGCACCTTCCATTACTGTATCAAGAGGAGCAAAAGAGAATGAACGTGTATCCTCTTCGGGATACATCTCATCGACGGCAGGTGCAAAAACAACATCGGCACCCACTTCCTCAAGCAAACGGCAATCGGCATCAAGGGTGCGGGGATAGTTTTTCAAATCGTTCTTGTCGTTGAACTGTGTAGGGTTTACAAAGACACTGACAACCGTAACACCATTCTCTGCCACCGAACGTTTCACCAAGGATGCATGACCGGCGTGCAAAGCACCCATCGTAGGAACGAGCGCTATCATCTTCCCCTCTTTTCTATATGTATCAAGCAGTGCTTTCAGCTCTGCAATAGTAGTAACAACTCTCATTTTCAATAATTAAAATATCTCTGCAAAAGCAGGTTCGTCCTCTCCTTTTTTTGATAGTGACAGACGACCCACAACCATATTTTGTTTTTCGGGATGCAAAGTAACAAACATTTAAGCACAAAACGAAACAAATAAATTAAAAATATTCATCGCAAAAGGATTTTGGAAAGAGCCAAAAACGTTTTCAAAGCCATAAAACATTTTCATTTTGTCATAAACATGTTTAAAAACCGCTTAAAACAAAGACAAAATTTGTCTATTTGGCAACTTTTTTGTAATTTTGCGACGCATGAACTACATTCATGCAAAATGAAGAGATGAAAGTAGAAAAGATTTTATTTATTACACAGGAAATTACTCCGTTTGTTCCGGCAACACCAATGGGAACTGCCTGCCAGAGTATGTTACAGGCAATCCAGGACAAAGTAAAGGAGATTAGAACATTTTCTCCGCTTTGGGGAAATATCAATACAAGACGCAACAACCTGCATGAGGTTATACGTCTTTCGGGTATGAATCTTATCATCGATGATACAGACCACCCGCTCATTATCAAAGTGGCATCATTGCAGTCGGCAAGAATGCAGGTCTATTTCATTGAGAACGACGACTACTTCCACAATCGTCTTATGATAACAGACGAGAACGGTAAAGAGTATGACGACAACGACGAACGTACCATATTCTTTAATCTTGGTGTCATTGAAGCTGTTAAAAAGCAGCGTTGGTGTCCTGAGATAATCCACTGCAACGGATGGATGTCCTCATTGGTACCTTTGTATATCAGAAGTGCATACAAGGATGAGCCTTCGTTCCGCGATTCAAAAATCATCATATCACTGTTTGATGACAGTTTCAACGAACCGTTTGACAATAGTTTCATCACAAAGTTGATGTGCAAGGATATGAACGAAGAGGTTCTTGGCGGAATGGCAGCACCTGTTACAGCATTTGAACTTGCAAAGTTGGCAATAAGGAATTGCGACGGCGTGATAATAAACGGAGAGAATGTTTCACCGGAACTGATTGAATATGCCGAATCATTAGGCAAGGCAATACTCCCCAAAGCCACTTTGGAAGAGTCCGGAAACAATTGTTACGATTTCTACGGTTCACTTTTTGAGTGATAACTTGATAAAGCAACGTCACCATGTGAGGTTGCTTTATTGATAAATGAGAACAGAGTTAACATTCTTTATAAATCATTTATAAAATAAAGATGAAGAAACTATCATATATTTTGTCGGTTATAACCTTTTTGTTCATATCAACAGGATGCGATGACAATACTGAGGGTATAGGTAACTCCATTGTTCCGGAAAAGGATCTTATAAAAGCAAGCACAGACACCTGCTATGCAACAAGCAAGACAATATTGGCAAATGATGCCATATTGGCTAATACCAATGATGTCTATTTGGGACAATATACCGATGAGGAGTCCGGCACAATATTCAATTCAAGCTTCATCACACAGTTTGCAAGTTCCGACAGCATGATGTTTCCGGAAAACGTTATCGGCAAATGTGCAAAATATACCACATTGCGCCTATACTTTGATGAGTATTTCGGAGACTCCCTGAACACCATGCAATGCGAAATTTACGAACTCGACAATATCCTTGTCGAGGGAGAACCCTATTATACAAATATCAACCCTGCTGATTTCTACGACGAAGAGAAAGAGCCTTTGGCAACAAAGACATTCAATGCCATTGATTTCACCAAGCATGATACAATTCTCAATGGCGACTACACAAGACACATAGAGATTGCCCTGCCCAACAGCATCGGTAACAGATTCATAGAGAAATTCTACGAAACCGACAGCAACGGCGACAGCATTGGCAGGAGATATTTTGCAAACTCCGAAGCATTCATAAACAACATATTCAAAGGCATATATGTAAAATGTTCACACGGAGACGGTACAGTCATAAAGATATACCGTTCACGACTTGACGTAGGATTCGAACGTTACATTAAGAGCAGCACCGGAAAAGACTCCGTTCAGCTACTCTCTGCACCTTTCTATTCAAGCAAGGAGGTACTGCAGGCAAACAGTTTCGACACCAAAGGGCTCGAAAAGCTTGCTGAAGAGAAAGAACATACATACATAAAGACTCCTGCCGGATTGTTTACAGAAGTTACACTGCCCGTGCTGGAAACCATAAAGGATGGTGCAACACTCAACACCGCCAAGATAGTTTTTACAGCATATAAAGAAGATGGAAACAAGAACCCCAATGCCCCATCATCATTATTGATGGTAAGAAAGAAAGACACACATCGTTTCTTCCTTAAAAATGAGCTTAACGACGGCAAGTCATCATATCTGACCGTATTCAACAAGAACAACAACCGATACGAATTCAACAACATAGCCAACCTGCTCAGAATATGTTACGAAGAATACATGGAGGGCACAGCAAGCGACCCGGACTGGGAAACAAAGAACCCCGACTGGAACAAAGTGGTACTGATACCGGTAAGGACCTCAGAAGACTCAAACGGTTATGTTGTAAAAATAACGCATGATACCGATATAAAGAGTATCAAGCTCCGCGGCGGAGAAGAAGGATATAAAATTCCGGTAGAGACAATATCAAGCAAATTCAACGACTGATATAGACCAAAAAAAATGATAGCTCGTCGAGCTATCATTTTTTTTGATTTATACATATATTCCGTTACTTCACAATCTTCATACCCTGCATAGGGAATCCTCTCAACAAATCGGCTACAGGCATACGTTTCTTACCGGCAAGCTGAACATCGACCAAGGATACATATCCTCCCTTGACTGCAACTTTCGCATACGACTTATTGTCAGTGAGGAATGTGCCTGCCTCATAATTATGCTCCGAGAACTCCTTGGCAACCTCATATACCTTGACAGCAACAACCTTGCCGTCGTTGTCAGTAACTTCAAGCCATGCAGCCGGATACGGCGACATACCACGTACAAAGTCATATACGGCACATACATCCTTACTCCAATCGATGCGACATGTGTCTCGGAAAATCTTTGGTGCAGGACGCAACTCCTGCTCTGTTGCAAACATCGTATCCTGCGCAACAGCCTCAACAGTGCCGTTCACGATAGCCTCAACAGTGCGCAACACTGTTTCGCCACCCTGCAACATAAGTTTATCGTGAAGAGAACCTGCATTATCATTCTCCTCTATGGCAATTACGTCGCGATATATCACATCGCCTGTATCAATCTCGTGCTTCAGGAAAAATGTAGTAACGCCCGTCTCCTTATCACCGTTTATTATAGCCCAATTTATTGGAGCGGCACCACGATACTGCGGCAACAGTGAAGCATGCAGATTGAATGTACCCAAACGTGGCATATTCCACACACTTTCGGGGAGCATGCGGAACGCAACAACAATCTGCAAATCCGCACCCAATGCACGCAATTCACTCTGGAAAGCCTCATCCTTCAATGATTCCGGCTGCAAGACTGGCAAACCTTCGGACACGGCATATTGCTTTACAGGGCTCATCAACAGCTGATTTCCACGCTTGTTTATCATTTTGTCGGGCATTGTAACAACACCGACAACCTCATAGCCACACTGCGCACACGCCTTCTGCTTTTCGACAAGACGACGCAAAGGCTCAACAGCAAAGTCTGGAGTACCCAAATATACTATTCTCAATTTTTCCATTTTTAATCAGATGTAAATTCCAACAATGTTTTTCTGTATGCGGTAAATATTGCGGATTTTGATATAAAGCCTATATATTCACCTGAAATATCCTCGACAGGCAAGTTCCATGCCCCGGTCTCTTCAAACTTGCGCATGACACTCTCCATAGGTTCCTCTATACTCAATCTTTCGGGAACACTGCGCATAAGCATCGCAACATTATAACGGTGATACAACTCCTGACGGAACATAATATGGCGCACGTCATCAAGATAAAGGATACCTACAAGACGGTTTCCGGCATCGACAACCGGGAAAATATTACGTCTGGTCTTTGCTACTACCGAAGTCAATGCACCAAGGTCCATATCAGGACTTACCTTCATAAAATCACGTTCTATCACATCGGCAACCTTAAGGATTGTAAGCACAGCCTGGTCCTTATGGTGTGTTATAAGCTCGCCACGCTGCGCAAGACGTATTGCATAGATATTATTACTGTCAAACACACGGACGGTAAGATATGAACATACAGAGACAATCATCAAAGGAAGGAAAAGAGCATATCCGCCGGTAAGTTCCGCAATAAGGAACACACCTGTAAGCGGAGCATGAAAGACACCCGACATGAGTGCAGCCATACCAAAGAGTGCAAAATTCTTGTCTGAGACAGGAACACCCCACCCCGTCATGTTGCATAATGTCGCAAACAGATAACCGGCTATACAGCCGAGGAAAAGACTTGGAGCGAATATACCTCCGCAACCGCCGGCACAGTTCGTTACCGTTGAGGCAAAAGCCTTGAACAGCACGATGAAGAACATATATACCAGCAGATATTTTGCATGCCCGTAAAATAGCGAGTTCTCAAGAATGATACTCTGTGAATCACCGTTTATAAGCTGGGTAATTGTTTCGTATCCCTCGCCGTACAATGGCGGGAACAAGAATATAAGCACACTCAATATAGTGCCACCGATAGCCAATTTATAATAAGGATTGCTAATCTTTTTAAACTGCTTTTCAATAGCAGTTGTCACATGCGTAAAATACAACGAAACCAAACCGCATACAATTCCGAGCAGTATAACATAAGGCACACGGGCAAGGTCGAAAGCATCCTGCATATGGAATTCAAAGGTAGCCTCAGTACCCATCAGAATATATGACAGCGTAGCTGCTGTAACGCTTGAGATAAGCAACGGCAACAACGACGACATTGTAAGGTCAATCAAGAGAACCTCAATGGTAAAGACAAGACCGGCAATAGGAGCCTTGAAGATTCCCGACACAGCACCGGCAGCACCACAGCCGATGAGCAGCATCATCACCTTCTTCTCCATCTTGAACAATCTGCCAAGGTTGGAACCTATGGCAGAACCGGTCATGACAATAGGCGACTCAGCTCCTACCGAGCCACCAAAACCAATGGTAATACCGCTGGCTATCAGCGACGACCATGTATTATGCGAACGTATCCTTCCTTTGCGGCAGGATATGGCATAAAGGACCTTGGTTACACCATGGCTGATATCATCGCGTACCACCTTGCGGATAAAAAGACCGGTAATGAATATACCTATAACCGGATATACCAGATAGAGCGAATTGAAAGAATGCGTATCGAAGTCACCTGTAAGAAGATGCTGAATAAAATGAATCAGATGCTTAAGGGTAAAAGCAGCCAAAGCCGATAGCACACCCACCACAAAACTGAGTATCAGAATGAAGTGCTTCTGCGATATATGCTTTTCACGCCAGACAATGAAACGTTCAAGCATTCCATTTTCTTTTGCTTTATCCATTATTCCCTTATTATAGTAACAGTACCGTTCTTAGTCAGTTTGATTATACTCGATGATTTTGCCTTGCCAAGTTCCTGCTGTTTGTAGTTGACAACATAATCGACTGCCTCTATTATCTCAGGGCTTATCTCGCTGAAATTGTTTGGTGTAGGCTCTCCGCTCACATTTGCCGATGTTGATACAACTGCCTTTTGGAAACGGTAGCACAACTCTTTGGAAAAGAGTTCCGAAGTAACCCTTATTCCCACACTGCCATCCTCGGCAACGAGATTCGGCGCAAGATTCCTTGCTCCGTCATAAATTATAGTGAGCGGCTTTGTTGTAAGTTCAATCAAATCCCATGCAACTGCAGGCACATCACCCACATATCGTGCAAGACGATCAGCACTATCCACAAGCAACAAGAGAGCCTTGCTGTCCTGACGTCTCTTTATATCATACACACGTTTCACGGCTTCAGGGTTGGTCGCATCGCAACCTATGCCCCATACGGTGTCGGTGGGATAGAGTATCACTCCACCCTTACGCATTATATCTACACACTTTTTGGCTTCATCTGCTATTGTACCCATGGCGCAACAATTTTAGAATTCACTTGTGAAATGGAAACGGATTGACTTGAAGTCGTTCTGAGCCATCTGCAACACATAGTTGCTGTCAGCCAGAAAGACATCGCGACCTTCTATATCCTTAGCCATATACTGATACTTACGTTTCTTGAACGCCTCCAATTCTGCAGGGTCGTCACTCTCAATCCAACAAGCCTTATAAAGATTTACAGGCTCCCAACGACACTTTGCGTTATATTCGTTCTCAAGACGATACTGTATAACCTCAAACTGCAACTGTCCCACAGTTCCAATCAGCTTGCGGCCATTATGCTGGTTGACAAAGAGCTGTGCAACACCCTCGCCCATAAGCTGATCGATACCTTTAGCCAACTGCTTTGTCTTCATAGGGTCGGCATTTTCGATATACTTGAACATCTCGGGCGAGAAGCTCGGCAATCCTTTGAAGTGCAACATTTCACCTTCGGTAAGTGTATCACCTATTTTAAAGTTACCGGTATCGGGCAAACCGATTATATCACCGGGATATGCCTCCTCGATGGTACTCTTGCGCTGTGCCATAAACTGAGTGGGAGAAGAGAATCGGAAATCCTTGCCCAAACGTATATGACGGTATGGTGTGTTGCGGACAAACTTACCTGAACAAATCTTACAGAAAGCCACACACGAACGGTGGTTAGGGTCGATATTCGCAGTAATCTTGAATATAAAACCGGTAAACTTTGAATCTTCGGGAGAGACCATGCGCTCTACAGCCTGCACGGGGCGAGGAGAAGGCGCAATCTTCACAAAGCAGTTCAACAATTCCTCAACACCAAAGTTATTGAGTGCAGAACCAAAGAACACCGGCGCAACCTTTGCGTCAAGATAATCCTGAACATTGAATTCAGGATATACTCCATCGACAAGTTCCAGGTCGGAACGCAACTTGAATGCCAAATCCTCACCGATATTTCTATCGAGTTCATCGCTGTTTATATCAATCTCAACCTTTTCGGTAACACGTTGCTTATTGGGGGTGAAAAGGTCGAGTTTCTGCTCATAAATGTTATATACGCCCTTGAATCTTGAACCCTGGTCAATTGGCCAACTGAGCGGACGCACTGCTATCTGCAATTCGCTTTCAAGCTCATCGAGCAACTCAAACGGGTCGCGTCCCTCACGGTCCATCTTGTTCACATAGACAATAACCGGTGTATTACGCATACGACAGACAGACATGAGTTTGCGTGTCTGTGTCTCCACACCCTTTGCACTATCTACAACGATGATAACACTGTCAACGGCAGTCAATGTACGGAATGTATCCTCGGCAAAATCCTGGTGACCCGGTGTATCAAGAATATTGATTTTATATCCCTCATAGTCAAACTCCATAACAGATGTTGTCACAGAGATACCGCGCTGCTTTTCAATCTCCATCCAGTCGGATGTGGCAGTCTTTTTGATTTTATTTGACTTTACAGCACCGGCAACCTGTATCTGACCACCGAAAAGCAGAAGTTTTTCGGTAAGGGTTGTTTTTCCGGCATCAGGGTGCGATATAATCGCAAAAGTTCTTCTTCGAGCTATTTCTTCCTGTATATTACTCATTTTCAGTATTTTTATCGTTTTTTATTCTGTTATTCTTCGCTGTCGAGGTCCAGTTTGCCCTCTTCATCCTCCTTAAAGTAGAGTGAAAGCATTGAGACAAACCTGCTTATCTCCGCTGTGGCATTAAGTGTATCTTCGTTCATCTCGCGTTTTTGCAACTTCATCAGCCACACCATATAAAGAGCATCGAAACAGTTCTCCAGTTCGCTCTTGTCGCGTCCTTCACTCTTGGTACGGAACTCCACAATAAACGGCAACGCCTTGTAATATGCCGCAGAATAGAAGGGAACTTTCGGTGACTTGAGAAGACGCAGATGCAAATCTGTAAGATTTATTATCACATTCTTGTTTATCTGCAGATGTCCTTTTTCCTTTACATCCTCCTGACGCATCATATCAATGAGATTCTCATACCACTGATACAATTCCGCAGAATTTGCATCATCAAGACCATAAGGCTTGACAAGGGCTTCCTGCACCTTTTCCATAGACAAATCATTGGCACGCAACAGGTCCTCAACCTGCCACATATACAGCAGATACTCCGCTATATTTTTCTTTCGAAGCTCTCTTGAAATAAACAAAGCAATAAAATTTTAGAAAAGTTTTTAATGTAGTGACCAAACACCTGTAGAAATCAATATAATGCCAATCAATGCACCCAGCATCACTGCCACACCGATAATACGATTGATAACTCTGATACCGCGCACATCAAAGCGCACCCTCAATTTGCTTACCACGTATGTTATAAAGAACCACCATAACATTGCACCGCCGAATATTGACAGATAGCCGATACACTGCATAAAGAATGGTTGCTCCGGCAACATGAAGTTAAGCGGAGTGAAGAGACCAAGGAACAGCAATATTATCGTAGGATTCGATAAGGTTATAAAGAAACCTGTTATTCCATTCTGCAACAGACTGCTCTTGTTACGGCTGACATTGCGTGTGTTCTTCATCGGATTGGTACGGAACGTATGCAAACCGAATATAAACATTATTGATGCTCCTATTATCTGCAACCAGAACAGTGTTGATTGATTGCTGATGATATCATAGATAAACGAAAGTCCGTAACCTGTAAGCAATGCATACAATATATCACTCAATGCAGCACCCGTTCCTGTAACAAAACCATACGCACGCCCTTTGTTCAATGTACGCTGTACACAAAGCACGCCAACCGGCCCCATTGGAGCAGAAGCGACAATACCGATAATCATACCCTTGACAACTATTTCAAGGATTGATATCTGCGATACAAGCTGCTGAAACAATTCGTTTATTTCATTCATAATGCAAAGTTGTCATTTTTTTATGAAAATCCACCTATTGAACGGAACTTTTTTTTAACAATCATCATTAAAAAGACCACGATTTCCTGTATGGAATAACAGCGGCGGTTACATTCGTCTTAAATCCGTTGAAACATTCCTCTTTGCAACAACAGAGATAACGACATCGGAACATCCCGAAACCACAAGAGATATTCCAATCATCATGGTAGCCGTAGATATAAGACCAAACGGATTAAACAATACTACAATAGAAAAAATCAACAATAGCACAGGAACGACAAACAAACCCGCACCATGTCTGCTAGCTCTATACAATGATGCGACACTATATATCTGCAACAACGAAAATCCCAAGAGCAACAGAGCCAACAATATCACAAAAAATTCAAGGAATGCCACAGGGAACAATATCAACAATATCCCTAAGATAACTGAACCGCCGTTTATGACAGACATCATAATCATTGGGAAAAACGAAGCGCCCTTGCGTGTCATATACAAATTGAGCGATGATATCAAAGCCGGCATCAAGAACACCAGTCCAAGCAAACGTACAAGAAGCGGCATCACACTCTCATTGAAAGCAATAAGCACTATACCGACAACAGCCACAAAAAGCCCACGTATCACATTATTAACCATATTCATAAAGTATCAGTATATGAGACTAACATTGAAAAAAGGAATTGTATATCAAACAAATGTCATAAATATGCTTAAAAAATCATCCCCTGTTCAAAAAGACTCCGGCAATCACTCCACCGCATCGGGCAAAGTAGCCTTTATCTTGACTATTCTATGCTTATCCTTCTGAACAACCTCGAACAGCACCCCGTTACACTCTATCTTCTCATGCAATAGAGGAAATTCGCCTTTCACTTCGAGCAACAGACCGGCAAGAGTATCAGCTTCGCCCGAAAGAGCCTCAAAGTCATCACTGTCAAGCGATGTTATCTTATAGAAGTCCGAAAGCATTGTTCTTCCGTCAAACAGATATACTTTATCATCCACTTTCTCATAAGAGGTATCCGCATCGTCAAACTCATCGTTGATTTCACCGACAATCTCTTCGATAATATCTTCAAGTGTAATCAATCCCGACACACCGCCAAACTCATCGACAACCAATGCCATGTGTACCTTTACTGCCTGAAAATCACACAGCAAATCATCGATTTTCTTTGTTTCAGGCACAAAGAAAGGCTGACGCACAAGAGACTGCCAACGGAATGTCTCCCCTCTGTCAAGATGAGGTATCAAATCCTTTATATACAATATACCTCTGATATCGTCCTGCGTCTTGCCATATACAGGAATACGAGAATAGGCATTCTCCGCGGCACATTTAAGCACCTCGGAATATGGCGCACGAATATCGAGCATTACCATATCAAGACGCGAAGTCATGATATTCTTTACAGTTTCATCACCAAAGCGTATTATACCTTCGAGCATTTTCTTTTGCTCGCCAATCTCCTTGTTGTCTGTCATTTCAAGAGCCTGTTCAAGTTCATCCACCGAAAGAAGATGATTCTTTTTGGAGACAAGACGCTGAGTAAACGTAGTAGAGCGCACAAGCAGCTTTGCAAACGGCGACAACAGGCACGAAAGCAGATAAAAGCCTCTTGATGAAAAACGTGCGAACTTCATCGGATTGCTCTTTGAGTAGATTTTGGGCATCACCTCACCAAAAAGCAATAACAGGAATGTCAACACCACCGTCAAGAGCAGGAACTCAAGCCACTCGGCATCCATGCCGAAATCGAATATACTCAGGAAGAAGTAGTTCAAGAGCATGACAATTCCCACATTGACAAAATCATTCACTATAAGAATTGTAGCCAACAACCTGTCAGGTTCCGAAATAAGTTTCAGAATAAGTTTGTCGCGTGTGGAATCGCTATCGGAAAGTTCATCCATATTCTCACGCGACAGCGAGAAAAATGCAATCTCCGACCCGGAGGCAAATGCCGAGAAGAGAAGCAATACAACTGCCAGCACAAATGCAATGACAGCACTTACCGAAGGCGTACTCACCGTAACTGTCGGCAATGAAAACAAGAATGTCTGCAACAGGGCAGGAATATCTGTATCCAAATCAAGTAAATTTAAATATTATTAAAACGGAGCGCCCGATGGTGTGTTTTCAACAACAGGAGCACCGGTACCTTTTGACGACAGCATCTCCATGGATTCAGCAAGAATCTCCGTACGATAACGGCGGATACCGTTCTGGTCCTCATAGGTATTGGTTCTTATCTTACCCTCAATATATATGCGGTCACCTTTATGAACGTATCTTTCAGCAACTTCAGCCAGACCTCCCCACAATACTATATTATGCCACTCAGTGCGTTCGGGCACCTGTGTTCCATTCTGCAATGTATATGCACGCTCAGTTGTTGCCAACACAAGATTCGCTACAGCAACATTACGGTCAAGATGACGGACATCCGGCTCTTTGCCGACATTACCTATCAGAATAACTTTATTTACAGACATATAATTCAGTATTAATATTAATTTGTACAAAATTACACAAAAAGTAAAAGCTTGCCAAAAATTACATCATTTTTGTTCATACTTGCAGCATGGAATGATATGGCTATTTGAGCAAAGAGCATCCCGCTCAAAATAGAAAAATCGGCAACGTTCGGCACTATTTTTCAATATTAATAATGACCACGTTGCGATTCAACTATATTTTTAGCGATATTTTCCAAAAAAAAGTATTTAAATTTCGGAGATAGCAAAAAAAGCTATATATTTGTGGTCCGAAAACGATTTTGCACAAAAACAACATAAATAAACAGAAAAAGATGACAAAAGCAGAGATTGTAAACGAGATTGCGAAGAAGACTGGGATTGAAAAATCTGTTGTGTTGACAACTGTAGAGTCTTTCATGGACGTTGTAAAAAATTCATTGGCTGAGCAGGAGCCTGTATATTTGCGTGGATTCGGTAGCTTCATTATAAAGCACAGAGCTGAAAAAACAGCACGTGACATTCACAAAGAGAAAACAATAACAATTCCCGCACACAACATCCCGGCATTCAAACCGGCTAAGACATTTGTAAACGAAGTAAAAAAATAATAGTTATTAATTTATAAATTTTTTAACCATGCCTAGCGGAAAAAAGAAAAAAAGACATAAAATGTCAACGCACAAGCGTAAAAAAAGATTGAGAAAGAACAGACATAAGAGCAAGTAAGCTCGTCTGTAAAAACACAAAAAACAAACTTGCAAGGAGAGTTAAAAAGACTTCAAGTTTGTTTTTTGTTTTAAGGTAAATGGGTTCGCCTCGAAAAGAGCCCTACTAAATCAAAAATATAAAGAATTGTGACTAGCGAACTGATTGTAGATGTTAACTCGCAGGAAATCTCAATTGCCATCACCGAAGAAAAGCAATTGGTTGAGTTCCAGAGAGAAAAACAAACAGACACATTTTCAGTAGGCAATATCTATCACGGTCGTGTAAAGAAAATCATGCCGGGATTGAATGCCTGCTTTGTTGATGTTGGTTCCGAGAAAGAAGCATTTCTTCACTATTCCGATTTAGGTCCACAATTTTACTCACTACAGAAATATTTAAAACAGGTCACAAGTGACCGCAAAAAGAGTTTCCCGATAGCCAAGGCATCGATTATGCCTGAGAAGAAGAAAGAGGGAAACATTGCCGAAGCATTACAGACAGGACAGGAGATTCTTGTACAGATTACCAAAGAGCCTATAAACACAAAAGGACCAAGGCTGACATGCGAGTTGTCTTTTGCCGGACGATTCCTTATACTTATCCCGTTCGAGGACAAAGTATCGGTTTCATCAAAGATAAAGTCTCCGGAGGAGCGCACACGCCTAAAGCAGTTGATGCAAAGCATAAAGCCAAAGAATTTCGGTATCATTGTACGCACGGTAGCCGAAGGCAAGAAAGTAGCAGAGCTTGACACAGAACTACACACACTTGTAGGTTACTGGGAAGCATTGGTAAACAAGGTACAGAAAAGCACAAAGCCACCTACCGTTATCCACGAAGAGAGCGACAGAACGCTTGCTCTTATAAGAGACCTCTTTAACCCATCGTACGAAAGCATTCATGTAAACGACATTGAGGTATATAAGAGAATAAGGAATTACGTTTCAGTAATAGCCCCTGAGAGTGTGGATATAATAAAGCTATACCGTGGCGAGCTACCTATCTTCGACCACTTCGGCATTACCAAACAGATAAAATCATCGTTCGGACGAATAGTTTCATTCAAAGGCGGTGCATACCTTGTCATTGAACACACCGAAGCATTGCATGTAGTTGACGTGAACAGCGGAAACAGAGCGCGAAACAATGCAACCAACCAGGAAGAGAACGCACTGGAAGTAAACCTTGGAGCTGCCGACGAATTGGCACGCCAATTGCGTCTGCGAGATATGGGCGGTATCATCGTTGTCGATTTCATTGACATGGACAAGGCAGAACATCGTCAGGCATTGTACGAAAGGATGAGCGCAAACATGGGACGCGACAGAGCAAAGCACAACATTTTGCCATTGAGCAAGTTCGGTCTCATGCAGATAACACGCCAAAGAGTGCGTCCGGCAACAAACCTTGAAGTTGAAGAGAGTTGCCCCGTATGCAACGGCAAAGGCAAAATACAGCCATCGGTACTGTTTACCGAAACATTAGAGAGTAAAATTGAAACAATGGTGAAAACCATTGGCTTGAAGCGATTCAAGCTGCATGTACACCCATTTGTCGCATCCTACATCAAAAAGGGAATATTCTCACTCTACAGGAAGTGGCAAATGAGATACGGAATAGGAATTCGTGTCATACCAGACCAAAGGCTCGCGTATCTTGAATATCATTTCTATGACAAAGCCGGAAACGAGATTGACATGAAAGAGGAATCAGAGTTGAAGTAAAAACCTAACCATTAAAAAAGATGGGGATTTCAATTTGAAATCCCCATCTTTTTTAATGTCCTATCAGTATCAGATACCCATAGCCTCTTTCATAGCGGCGATAGTCTGGTCAGCCTTTGCTACAGCATCAGCATAGCAGTTGCGGCAACCCATCTTGCCCTTAGCCTCCATATAGAACTTAATCTTTGGCTCAGTACCGGAAGGACGAACAGAAACTTTGTTTCCGCTCTCTGTAAAGTACTGCAACACGTTTGATGGCTCCGGCATGTCAATATCTGTAACATTTCCGTCAACATCGGTCTGTTTCATAGCCTTGAAGTCCTTGTAGCACACAACCTTTTCGCCAGCCATCTCCTTCAAAGGATTTGCACGGAAGTTCTCCATCATCTGACGAATTTCGTCTGCGCCACTCTTACCGGGCTTAACAACGTTGACTGTAATCTCTTTTGAGAAACCATACTCAACATAAATATCCATAAGCATCTGGTAAAGGCTCTTGCCATTATCCTTTGCCCATGCAGCAACCTCTGCAGCAAGACTGCATGCTGATACAGAATCCTTGTCGCGGCAGAAATCCTCAGCCAGGAAGCCGAAGCTCTCCTCACCGCCACCGATATATTTTGCAACACCTTCGTTATCGCGGATAACCTTTGCAATCCACTTGAATCCGGTATAGCAGTCATACATTTTTATATTGTTCTTCTCGGCAATCTCCTTGATAACCTCTGTTGTAACGATAGTTTTTACAACGAACTCCTTACCTGTCATCTTACCCAAAGCACGATACTGGGTGATGATATAATAGAGGAATATCAGACATGTCTGGTTACCGTTCACGATAACCCACTCGCCTTTATCATTTTTACATGCTATAGCCAAACGGTCGGCATCAGGGTCGGAAGCAAGCACAAGGTCAGCATCGATTTCTTTTGCAAGATTGATAGCCATTGTCATAGCTTCAGGATTTTCAGGGTTAGGAGATACTACTGTTGGGAAGTTTCCGTCCTTAACCATCTGCTCCTCAACGCAATAGATATTCTCGAATCCCCACTGACGCAATGATGCAGGAATCAATACGCGACCACAACCGTGGATAGGAGTATATACAATCTTCAAATCCTTGTGACGTGCTATTACATCCGGTGCTATTGAAAGTGTCTGTACCTCATCAAGGAAAACCTTGTCAATCTCCTCGCCAATAACCTCGATAAGAGCAGGATTACCGACAAATTTGATATCCTCTACCTTAACATTCTCCACATTCTTGATTGTATTTACATCGTGCGGAGCAAGCATCTGTGCGCCATCATCCCAATAAGCCTTGTAACCGTTGTACTCCTTTGGATTGTGGCTTGCAGTGATGTTCACACCACTCTGACAACCAAGATAACGGATTGCAAACGAAATTTCCGGTGTAGGACGCAAATCCTCGAAAAGATATACCTTGATACCGTTGGCAGAGAATATATTTGCTGTTATTTCAGCAAACAGACGGCTGTTGTTTCTACAATCGTGACCGACAACAACAGAAATCTGCTCCAAATCCTTGAAACACTCATTAAGATAGTTTGCCAAGCCCTGAGTAGCCTTACCCACGGTGTAAATATTCATACGGTTGCTACCGGCACCCATGATACCACGCAAACCACCGGTACCGAATTCCAACTCACGATAGAATGCATCAATCAAAGGAGTCTTGTCCTCATTGTCGAGCATTGCCTGCACTTCCTTGCGTGTCTCTTCGTCATAATTGGGAGAAAGCCATTCTGTAGCCTTTTCCGTAACCATTTTAATTAATTCCTGGTCCATAATATGTTAGATTTAAGTTATAATATACAACAAATTTGTCCGGCTTGTTTCAGTAATGTTTCACCTATTAATTACAAACTAGCGAAACAAAACGTACAAACTTACACAATTTAATGGATAATGCAAAAATATTCCGTTATTTTCATTTAACAGCGGGCACTAAATATCTGTCTCCTGTCTCCTCCGCTATTTTTTTCCAGAACTCTTTTGGATAACCCGGGCGAACGATTTCATCGACAAGACCTGTATTTGAACGCTTTATTTTACCGTTCTCCTCCTTCTTGACAACAAAGTCATTGTACTTTACGATTATCTTCTCGCCGAACTTCTTCCACTCTGCAAGAACGGTTTCCGCACTATTACAAGTAAAATCGGTCAGCATTGCCACAGCATATTCAGGAGAAGCCTTCACTGCATCAAGAGCTTTCTGCTCCACTTCACGGCTCAACTCATATATACCGTTCTCCAATTCGCCTTGCACATTACGCATATCATCTATAACCATAGAATATTTGGGGTATATCATATTCGAAACCCAGTTGAACACCCAGAACGACGACTTCCATGAGAATTCCACAGGGTCGGCATACTGTTTTGCATAACAGTCGGGAACAGCCGTTGCACAGCAATATACCGGTGTATATACCACCATATTGGCATCATCTGTACCAAACCACATGACACCGCCTACAGCATTAGGCATGAATGAGCGGAGCTGAGCAACAAAGGTAAATGCAGTCTGGAATGTAGAGATTGGACGTTCGTTGAAATACTCCTTGCCATCGACCTCGCAACTCAAAGGAGATATACGATAAGGCATCTTATAAGGACCTGCACCCAAATCATTTGTTATATCAAACGGAGTATTTTCGTAATGGTCTCTCATTCCGCGCTGCACATCCTGCAAGGACAATGGTGCTTTAGGTTTGAAATAGAGAGGCATAGGTTCTGCAGTTGCATCGCCCGAAGCCCATGCAACATACTTGCTCATGTCGGCATCGGCAAACAGATTGAAGAAACTCCATACACGTGCATCGCAATAGCGCAGACCGCCGAAATCGGCAGGGCAATATGCCGCCGCAAAGTCAAAATCAGCATCCGAACCATTGTAATATCCCATCTTGCGCGCGAACTTCACGACATCCTTTGAATAACGGACATTCTCCTTATCCTTCATATCAAACTTGCGGATACGTGCCTGATTTGCATGAGCCGAGATACAGTCGTCAGGAATACGCACCGCAACCCACACGGCACCTTTTTCCTTGGCACCCTTACCAATGAGTTCAAGAATCCATACCTCATTCGGGTCGGCAATAGAAAAACTCTCTCCACTGCTGTAATATCCATACTCCTGCACAAGCGATGTCATGACATCAATAGCCTCACGAGCAGTTCTTGAACGTTGCAGAGCAATATACATAAGGCTTCCATAGTCAATGATACCTGTTGTATCTACAAGTTCAGGACGACCACCGAAAGTAGTCTCGGCAATGGCTACCTGATGCTCGTTTATATTACCCATGACATTGTATGTAACTCGTGCCTCGGGTATTCTTCCAAGAAAGACACCTGTATCCCAATCATACACATCCCTCATTGCACCTTCCTGGTGTACTGCAGCCGGGAAATGAGCCAGATAACCACTCATGCCATAACTGTCGGCACTATACGAAATAAAGACAGAACCATCCTTGGATGCCTTCTTTCCCACCAAAAAATTTGTACAGGCACTACCTGCCATTACAGCAAACAGCATTGCCGACAAACTCAAAATAAATTTCTTCATATTC
>JAGBSZ010000120.1 GCA_017631585.1 Bacteroidaceae bacterium | reverse complement strand
CTAAAAAACGAAGAATAAGCCGGTACCCGTTTGTGTTAAAAAACAAGAAGAGAGAGAAAAAAAACGGCAAACATAGAACAGAATAAACAAAAAAGGAATTACCTTTGCAGAAAATATCACGAAAGAGTTATACTCACAGCGTGTGTGGAGAGATTTGACTGCTTGCAACCACAGTAAAAAATGCTAAAAGCTCCTTCAGAGAGCATTGTAATGGCATATCGCCGGCATCAAATCCCATACACCTTTAATTAAGGAATTATTAACCTGCCTAAAAAAGGCACAAAACATTTATTATGGGATATCTATTCACATCAGAATCAGTTTCAGAAGGACACCCTGACAAGGTAGCCGACCAGATTTCAGATGCAGTACTTGACGAACTGCTTGCGTTTGACCCCAATTCAAAAGTAGCATGCGAGACACTCGTTACCACAGGTCAGGCAGTCATTGCCGGCGAGGTAAAGTCATCGGCATACGTTGATTTGCAGGATATTGCACGTCGTGTAATAAACAAGATTGGATACACAAAGAGCGAATATATGTTCGACGGCAACTCATGCGGTATATTCTCGGCAATCCACGAGCAAAGCCCCGACATTAACCGCGGTGTAGAGCGCAACGACCCAATGGAACAGGGTGCCGGTGACCAGGGAATGATGTTCGGATACGCAACAAACGAGACAGAGAACTACATGCCCGTTTCTCTCGACCTTTCTCACCTTATCCTGACTGAACTTGCAGAGATACGTCGCGAAGGCAAAGAGATGACCTATCTGCGCCCCGATTCAAAGAGCCAGGTGACTATTGAATACAGCGACGACAACAAACCTGTACGCATTGACACTATCGTCGTTTCAACACAGCACGACGACTTCATACAGCCTACCGAAGCCGGTGAAGAGGCACAGCTTGCGGCAGATGCGGCACAGATAGCAAAAATAAAAGAGGACGTATTGAATATCCTGATGCCACGCGTAAAGGCAAAGATTACATCAGAAAGCGTGCTTGCACTCTTTGGCGACGACATAAAATACCACGTTAACCCTACAGGTAAATTCGTTATCGGCGGTCCTCACGGCGATACCGGACTCACAGGACGCAAGATTATCGTTGACACATACGGAGGCAAGGGAGCACACGGCGGTGGCGCATTCAGCGGCAAAGACCCCAGTAAGGTTGACCGTAGCGCGGCATATGCGGCACGTCACATCGCAAAGAACCTTGTAGCAGCCGGTGTTGCCGACGAAGTTCTAATACAGCTTTCATACGCAATTGGTGTAGCCCGCCCCGTAAGCGTATTTGTAAATACATACGGAACAGCAAAGGTGAGCCTCAACGACGGCGAGATTGCAAAGATTGTAGAACAGCTGTTCGACCTTCGTCCCAAAGCCATCGAAGAGCGTTTGAAACTACGTAACCCGATATACAGCGAAACTGCATCATACGGACACATGGGACGCACACCACAGGTGGTGACAAAGCGTTTCACATCACGTTACCTCGATGCAAAGGAGATTGAAGTAGAGCTGTTCACATGGGAGAAACTCGACTACGTTGAGAAGGTAAAAGAGGCTTTCGCCATTTGAGAATAACCGATGGGCAGAATAAGCGATTGGATAAACAGACAAAGGCATAACAGGGGGTACGGCGTGCAGTCCCCCTCATCCTTTTTCTTTGTCACACAGGTGCTCAAAGAGCGTCTGCCATATTACGCTTACCCCATTCTTGAAGAGATTGCCAAAGAAGAGAAAAACTCTGCCAAACGCCTAAAGGAACTTTTCCGCATAACCAACCATCACAATCCGGCAAACAGCATTGCCATAGGCTCGCCGTCGGCAGCCTGCGCAATGGCAACAGCAAAGCCGTCGGCAGACAAGCACTGCTTTGCCGACAAACAGCCGGGGAGACTGGCAAGCGCATTGCTTGCAAGCCACGACTGCCCGATAAAAGAAGGCAACCCCTTAGAACTGCTGAAAAGCACGCTCAAAGAAACCGGCGAAGTGGGCATGCTATACATAGGCAATATTCCACAACGCGCAGAACTGCTGGAGGAGGCATTGCCTTATACAAACAAGAAGAGCATAATAGTGATAGAGGGCATAAATGGCGATGAAGAGACAAAAGCATGGTGGCAAACAGTTGTTGACAACCCTGCAACTGTTGTAACCTATGACCTTTACAGCATTGGTCTGTTATTGTTCGACAATGAGAGAATCAAGCAACACTACACACTGAAAAGATAGGTTTATGAGCAACAGAAAAGCAACCATATACACAGGTACCGGCGACAACGGCACTACATCGCTCATTGGAGGCGAAAGAGTAGCCAAAGACGACAAACGCGTACAGGCATACGGCACAATTGACGAACTGAATGCACACCTTGGACTGCTGAATGTCGCTCTTGACGACGAACAGACCAGAGAGTTCATAGAACAGATTGAACACAAAATGCTGAATATAGGTTGCAGCCTTGCAGGCGGAGACAACAGATACACATTGACAGAGGAGGATATAAATACACTGCAGAGGGCAATAGATGACCTTGAAGCATCACTGCCGGCAATGCATGAATTCATTATCCCCGGTGGAACAGAAGCAGCCGCACGCGCCAACCTATGCCGTACAATATGTCGCAGAGCCGAAAGAGAGATTGTAAGCCTGCAACGAGAGTGCAAAGTTTCGCAGAATATAATTGTATATATAAACCGTCTTTCGGATTATCTGTTTATGCTACAGAGGCAACTTCTCCATGGCAAAGAAAAAAGATGGGAAAAGCCTTGTAAATAAACAAAATTACTTTATTTTTGCACGCAGTTAACAAAAAACACTATTTGGATATGTATTGGACACTTG
>JAGBSZ010000008.1 GCA_017631585.1 Bacteroidaceae bacterium | reverse complement strand
ACGAGGGATACGGTCCTTATGGTATTGCAATCTTTGTTGATGCTGCAACTGACAACACTACACGTACCGTTGCTAACGTACGTGCCGTTTTCAACAAGTTTGGTGGTACATTGGGTACACAGGGTAGCCTTGACTTTATGTTCACACAGAAGAGTGTGTTTACATTTACAAAGAAAGAGGACCTTGATATGGATGAGTTGATACTTGACCTTATCGATTACGGAGTAGAGGATGAATACGATGAGGAGGAGAACGAAATCACAATCTATGGCGATCCTAAGTCATTCGGTGCAATCCAGAAGACACTCGAGGAGAAAGGCTTTGAGATTACCGGTAGTGAATTCACCCGTATTCCCAACGACCAGAAAGAGGTTACAGACGAACAGCGTGCAATCATCGACAAGATTGTAGAGCGTCTTGAAGAGGATGACGATGTTCAGAATGTTTATACTAATATGAAACCATTAGAGGAGTAAAAATGTTAAAACAGCGGATTGCTGCGTTATGCTCGAACTCGAAATCCTCATTTACGCCCAGTAAACTCCGGTTTCTTGTTCTTCGCAAGCCTTGCACTCCGCAGTTTTATCCATTTTTATATCTTGTCTATAATAAAGCAAAACAAACAGTATAGCAGAGACAGTTGTATGGCTGTCTCTGTTATTTTATTATTACCTAATATAACGTGAGTTCGATATAAGCTAAATCAAATCTCGAACCTGTCATCCCGACAGAGCGTAGTGACGAGGGATCTCAAAAATATCGTAAAATAAGAGATCTCTCACGTACGTTCGAGATGACAAAATACGCTAAATTTTAGTATAAATTCTTATATCGAACTCACGTTAATATAATGTAACCCCAAATACCGTTTTTAATATTGAGTATGGCGAAGTATTTGATTTTTCGTGATTTTGAGATTTTTTTTGCAAATAATGTCAAAAGTATTTGTCTATATGTAAAGTATGCATTACATTTGCGGTGTATTCGAACACAAAGAGATTGTTTAACTTAAAATGTATCTTTATGAAAACATTACTTTTTCCGTATAGCTTCAAAATGTGGGGCTGGTGTATATTGACCATAGGTGTTGCATTTGGCATTTATGCCATGGTGGCGGATTACGGCAATTCTCTTGTGAACAATATTGCCATCATCGGTACGGTGATAGGCGCAATGTTCGTGACCTGTTCACAGGAGAAAATTGAGGACGAGATGGTTCGTCAGCTACGTTTGAACTCGTTGCTTGTGGCACTTTACATCAGTTATGCTGTACTCATTGTCTGCTCGTTGTTCGTCTATGGATTGGACTTTCTGTATGTGATGATTTACAACATGTTTACAATTTTGTTCATTTTCATGATAGTTTTCCGCTATCGTATGTGGCATTTAAATAAAGAAATGAAGGATGAAGAACAGGATTAGGGTTGCGCGCGCCGAGGTGCGCATGACACAACAGCAGTTGGCTGAAGCCATTGGTGTCAGCCGTCAGACGATAAATGCCATTGAGAGTGGCAAGTTTGTGCCCTCTACAGTGTTGGCGTTGAAAATGGCACATGTTTTTGAAAAACCGGTAGAGGATATTTTTATGTTGGATTATGAAGATTAATGACAAAAGAGAAAGAGGTGATATAACTGTTGACCCAATAATCTCATTCTGAGCGCAGTCGAAGAATCTATAACAATAATATACGAGATATCTCCACTACGGTCGATATGACAAATACGCGGAATTTTGAAGTCTTGTGTCAACTGTCATATTATTACCAGATAAAAAAGAGAATGCAACTGCATTCTCTTTTTTATCTGGTAAACCCCGGTGGACGTTGCGGTGTAGGGCGTGGGCGGGGTGGTGGCATTGGAGGCATCATAGCCGGTCGTGGCGGTGGTAATATTGGCGGATAATGTATTACCGGGTAAAAACCAACCGATATATGATGTGGATTTCCGGTCAGTCAGTAATCGCTCGTTCCCTGTATTACACCGGCTTGTTTGTACGGATAGATGCTTCCGTTCATTGTTATGTTTCCACTGCCGAAATTCGGGCTGATATAAGCAGTTGCCTGATTGCTGTTGGCTGCTATCATTATATTGACGGTTGCCGACACATTATTGCCTTGTAGTATATAATTATAATAAATGTTACCTTGGTTGTCAACAGTCAGTTGTCCGTTGCTTACGTTGCCTTGCAAGGTAACTCCTCCCAATCCATTGGGTGAATAGATGTTGGTATTGTCGAGTGCGGTCTGTATTGTTCCAATACCGTTATTTATCGAAACATAGTTGGTGCTTGGCGTTACAAAATCTGTGTTTCCGTTGTTGAACGCAATGCTCGAAGCTTCGAGTGCCCATGAACCGTTCCTTATTGCCACAATGGCTTGGGCATACTGCACTGAGTCGTTAACGAATTCGAGTCTCTCCTCTTTTGCACGTTTTTTTAACCTCTCGGCACGCCATGCATCCTCTTTCTCTTTTAAGGTCATCTTTTTATCCTGCGAATACCCGACGCTTTGAGCTGTGATTATTGTTGCAATAACTATTCCTGATATTATTACAACTCGGCGTATGAATGCTTTTTGCCTAAGCATCTCCTTTTTACCATTTTCTTTCATATCCATAACTGATTTTAGGTTGGTTTTCTTTCTGTTTTTTTATTAAACAAACAAAAGGTGGTGTTGTGTGACAGTCTCGTTGGTGAATCAGCTTTTTTAACCCGATTTTGAGTTTTTATAACTCTATTTTGGGAAAATAATGCCTCTTTGAACTTTTTTTTATCGTATAAATGTTTTGTTTATCTAAAAATGACTATCTTTACAAAAAGTAGTTTGATTTTTGGTGAAAAAGGTAGTGTTTACATACGTTTGGGTGCTTTTTATGCTGGTGGCATGCGGTGTCGGTGGCAAGAAGGTGAACTCGGAAGAATGGAAAATGCAACCTGTAGCCGGTGTGTGTGATACGGTCTTTGTCGATATCATGGATGTAAGAAATCCTTTTGTCCGTTATGTACGCGAGGATGATTGCTATTACATGGTCGGTGACGGCGGTTACATGTGGGTGAGCAAGGATTTGTGCAGCTGGGTGGGGCCATACAATGTTATCGACCACGATACAGTTTCGTGGGTGGGTGCATCGCCTGTAATAACATCGCCCGAAATACATGAGTTTGCCAATAAATACTACTGCATGGCAACAATTGAAACTGCAGAGCATCACTCATGTGCAATGTTTGTTGCCGATAGGATTACCGGTCCGTACAAGACCATTGACAGTGAAAGTTTCATGCTCGACACTGCAGAAGTGGCAGGGTTTCCTACTTTCTGTAAGGATGAGTATGATTATGGTTACATGATATATAACCATTCGGGCGAGCAGAGTGGGGACGGAACAGTGCAGGTGGTGATGTTGAACGAAAATTTCGGGCGCAGACTCGGTGAGGCATTCGTTATGTTCAGAGCATCGCAAGTGCCCTGGTCATATAAAGTTGAGAATGGGGAGCGCGTGAAATCATCTGTGATAGAGTCGCCTTATATAGTTTATTCGGGCAAGGATGGCTTTGGTGTATTGTTTACAGCCTATGCGGGTGATGAAAAGGCAGTAGGTGTGGCATATTCAGAAACATCTATGCTCAACGGTCCTTGGATTATAGAGGAAGAGCCTCTGTTGAGGGGATATGGCAGTGCTTCACTCTTTGATGATTACGACGGAACACCTGTTATGGTTGTAAGTAAGGATACTATAATAAATGGTGTTGAAAAATCTGTTCCACGATTTTTCAAGACAGATTTACAATTTGAGAAATTACAAATTAAAGGAAACTATAAATTTTAAGAACTATGCGTTTAATTATTCAGCCAAACTACCAGCAGCTTTCTTGCTGGGCTGCATCTTATGTAGCAAAGAAAATCAACGAGTTCAAACCTACAGCAGAAAGACCTTTTGTTCTTGGTCTTCCTACCGGTGGTACTCCTCTTGGTACTTACAAGGAACTTATCAACCTTTATAATAAAGGTATCGTAAGCTTCCAGAATGTTGTTACATTCAATATGGACGAGTATGTAGGTCTTCCCGAGGAGCATCCTGAGAGCTACCACTCATTCATGTGGAACAATTTCTTCAGCCATGTTGACGTAAAGAAGGAGAATGTAAACATCCTCAATGGTAACGCAGAGGATTTGGTTGCAGAGTGTGCACGCTATGAGGAGAAAATCAAGTCATACGGTGGTATCGATTTGTTCCTCGGCGGTATCGGTCCTGACGGTCACATCGCTTTCAACGAGCCGGGTTCATCACTTGCTTCACGTACACGTATCAAGACTTTGACAACTGATACAATCATTGCAAACTCTCGTTTCTTTGACAACGACATCAACAAGGTTCCCAAGACTGCTGTTACAGTAGGTGTCGGTACTGTTATGGATGCAAAAGAGGTTCTTATCCTTGTTAACGGTCACAACAAGGCTCAGGCTCTCTACCACGCTGTTGAGGGTAACGTAACACAGATGTGGACTATCAGCGTTCTTCAGATGCACCGCAGCGGTATCATCGTTTGCGACGATGCGGCTACTGCAGAGTTGAAAGTTGGTACTGTAAATTACTTCAAGGATATCGAGCGCAACAACCTCGAGCCAGCTTACAAGTAAAAAGAAATATATATTAAATGATAAAAAAGGATGTGTCGCCACATCCTTTTTTATCATTTAATAATTTGGCATTACTCTTAAGTTGTATTAAATTTGCATCTGTTAGAAAAGTTTATAAATGAGATAAACCTTAAAATATTATGAATAAAAGATTCTTCACACTTTTGTCGTTGTTGTTCGTGGTGCTTTTTGCTACTGCGCAGAAAAACGAAGTTGAGCAGATGCTCAAGAAAATCAAGACTGTAAGCAGCTATGAGAAAATAGAAAAGGCTGATACTACTCGCCAATACTATCTTATGAAGATAACACAGCTGCTCGATCCTAACAATCCTGCTGCAGGAACATTCGAACAGCGTGTAATGCTCGGTCACCGCGGTTATGACCGTCCTGTTGTTGTGGTAACCGAGGGCTATGGTGGTGACTATGCTTTCAAGAATCCTAAATATATGGAGGAGTTGACAAAGATTATGGATGCCAACATGCTTTTTGTCGAGTACCGTTATTTCTCTGGTTCAATGCCTGAGCCATGCAATTGGGAGTATCTTACAGTCGCAAATTCTATGGTCGATTATCATAATATAATCACCTCGTTCAAGCCTTACTATAACAAAAAATGGGCTTCTACAGGTATCAGCAAGGGTGGTTCTACATCAATCTTCCTGCGTGCATATTATCCCGAGGACCTTGATGTATCAGTGCCATACGTAGGTCCTTTGAGCTGTGCCGTTGAGGATGGTCGTCACGAATCGTTCCTTGAGCAGGTATCAACAAAAGCCAATCGCGATGCTATCCGTGCATATCAGACCGAAATGTTCGAGCGCAAAGAGCGCATGATGCCTCTTTTTGATGCATACTGCCTTGAAAAGGAACTTATCTTCCGTGTTCCCACATCTACAATATACGATTTGCTTGTACTCGAGTATCAGTTCTCAATGTGGCAGTGGGGTACACCAGTAAGCACTATTCCTGCGCTTGATTCAGAGGACAAGGTACTTTTCGACTATTTCATTAAGATGTGTGGTCCTGACTATTTTGCTGCAGAGAACAAGATTGAATCGTTCTTTGTTCAGGCTGTAAAGGATTTCGGATACTATGGTTACAACATCGAGCCTTTCCACAAATATGTGAATGCCGAGGAGGTAGAAGGTTATTTGAAGCGCGTTCTTCTCACCGAGGAGTTTGCCGATGTCAAGTTCGATGACAGCAACTACCGTTTTGTTACCGACTATTACACAGAGAACGACCCTAAGGCAATAATGATTTACGGTGAAGTCGATCCATGGACAGCAAGCGGTGTTACATGGTTGCGCGACCGTAACAAAGAGAATATAAAGATATTCATACAGCCCGGCGGCAGCCACACTGCAAGAATCCTGAATATGCCCGAAAAGATGCGTGATGAGATTCTTGAGCAGTTGAATGAGTGGATGCAATACAAATGATGAAAAAAACGCTGACAATCAACAATGCATCGATAGGGTACAGAACCGGAAAAAAGACAACACGTGTTGTTGACGGTATCGATGCGTCGTTGCATTGTGGCGAACTTGTTGCCTTGATTGGCAAGAATGGTGCCGGAAAATCAACGCTTCTGCGTACATTGTCGGCTTTCCAGAAACCACTGACCGGAACAATAGAATGTAACGGCAGAAATATGGCAGAGATGTCGCCGAACGACGTTGCAAAAGAATTGGCTGTGGTGTTGACATCTGCAGAGCCTGCGTCGTTGACTGTGAGGGAACTTGTTTCATTGGGGCGAACGCCATATACAAATTTCCTGGGCAGAATGAGCGGCAATGATAACGGAATTGTCAATGATGCCATGGAATTGATGGGAGTACGTGGATTTGAAAACCGACTGTCAACATCATTGAGCGATGGAGAAAGGCAAAAATGCATGATAGCAAAGGCTCTTGCACAAGAGACATCCTTGATACTGCTTGATGAGCCTACGGCTTTCCTCGATTTTGGCAGCAAGGTCAACCTTTTCCGCACGTTAAAGAAATTAGCAAAGGAAAAGCAAAAGGCGATACTTGTGTCTACGCACGATATTGAACTTGCAATAAGATTTGCCGACAGGATATGGCTTTTGTCCGATGGTGTCATGCACGAAGGCTGTGTCACCGATTTGTACGACAATGGAACTTTGCAACGTTTTATCAATAGTGACGGCGTTGTATATGACAGGGAAAACAACAGAATAGTAATAACAGAAACATAAGATGAAATACAATTTTGACGAGATTGTACCTCGTAAGCACACTGATTGCTTGAAGTACGACAATGTAATGGAGATTTTCGGCACAGAAGAGATTCTGCCGATGTGGATTGCAGATATGGATTTCAAGACTCCTGATTTTATCGTGAATGCAATACGCAAGCGTCTTGACCATGAACTGCTTGGTTATAGCTATTGCTGCAGACGTTGGAAACCGGCTATCCGCAGTTGGGTGTCTCGCCGTTATGGCTGGGAAATCAACGACGAGGAAATAGGCTTTGTAGGCGGTATCGTGCCTGCAATTTCATTCGCTTTGCAGTGCTTTACCAAGGTTGGTGACAAAGTGATGATTCAGCCACCTGTATATCATCCATACCACCATGTTACTCACGACCTTGAGCGTACACTTGTGATGAACCCTCTCAAGCTTATTGACGGTCAGTTCGAGATTGATTTTGTCGAGTTCGAGGAAAAGGTTAAGGATTGCAAGCTGTTCCTGCTCTGTAACCCACACAACCCCGGCGGTCGCGTATGGAAAAAGGAAGAACTCGCACGCATGTGTGAAATTTGTGCAAAATACAATGTACTCGTGATAAGCGACGAGATACACTGCGATATGGCACTCAAAGGTTATAAGCACGTTCCATTTGCTACATGCTGTGACAAGGCTAAGGATATTTGTATCACCTTTATGGCAGCAAGCAAGACATTCAATATTGCAGGTCTTAAGAGTTCATACCATGTTATTCATAACGAGAACATACGCCATCAGTATCATGAATTCCTTCGCAAGAGCGAGCTTGATACAGCTCATGTGTTTGCGACAGGTCCTGTTGCTACGGCATACGAGCAGGGCGAAGAATGGCTGGAGCAGATGCTTGAATATGTAGAGGCGAATATCGACTTCATGGAGCAGTATCTTAAGGATAACATGCCAAAGATGGGTATGATACGCCCTCAGGCATCATATCTTGTATTCCTCGATGCACGCGGTTTGGGCTTGCCTCACGATGAGCTTGTTGAATTCTTCATCCGCGAAGCAAAGGTGGGTATGAACGACGGCGCAATGTTCGGCGAACAAGGTTCCGGCTATATGCGCATAAACCTCGGATGTCCACGTTCAGTGCTTGAGAAAGCCCTCAATCAGATAAAAGCAGCTTACGACAAGATCTCTTGTTGAGTAAATGCTTAATGAAAAATAACGGATGGTGGCTATTTTTTACCCACCATCCGTTATTTCAATTTTGCAGAATAAAAAAATATTCGTATCTTCGCAGACGGAATAACCTTATATCAATTTGGTAAAGATAAAGGATATAGCGAATGCCCTTGAAATGTTCGCGCCTCTGCCGTTGCAGGAAGGATTTGATAATTCCGGCTTGCAAATTGGATTGACAGAAGCGGAAGTTACAGGGGTTTTATTGTGTCTTGATGTGACGGAGGAAGTTATTGATGAAGCCGTAGCGTCAGGGTGCAATCTCATTGTGTCTCATCATCCGCTCATATTCTCTTCGCTTAAACGTATCACCGGTGCCAATTATGTCGAACGCTGTATTCTAAAGGCTATGGCGAATGGTATTGCCATATATGCTTCGCATACCAATATGGACAGTGTGCCCGGCGGTGTCAATTATCGTATTGCCGAGAAGCTCGGGTTGCAGAATGTACGCATACTTGTTCCCAAGACCGATGCTTTGCTGAAATTGTCTGTTTATGTTCCTATGGCACAGGCGGATATGGTTCGTGAGGCTCTTTTTGCTGCCGGATGCGGTAATATAGGCAATTACGACTCTTGCAGTTATAATGTAGAGGGATATGGCACGTTCAAGGCAAACGAAGGGTGTAATCCTTTCTGCGGTGAGATTGGTGAGTTGCATAAGGAGAACGAAGTACGTATTGATACAGTGCTGCCTGCATATCTTATGAATAAGGTTATCTCTGCATTGTTGAAGGTCCATCCGTATGAGGAACCGGCATACGATATTTACCCTTTGAAAAATTCGTGGGATAGTGTAGGGCTTGGTGTTGTAGGTGATTTGCCTGCGGAACGCGATGAATTGGATTTCCTGGCAGAAGTTAAGGAGAAATTCGCGGTGGGCAGTGTGCGTCATACATCACTCTCGGGTAACAAGGTGAAACGTGTTGCTTTGTGTGGCGGTTCGGGTGCGTCATTTGCCGATGCTGCCATTTCTGCCGGCGCGCAGGTGTATATAACAGGCGAGGCGCGTTATCACGACCTCTTCAATTATGACAGAAAAATCCTGTTTGCTGTAATAGGACACTACGAAAGCGAGCAGTTTACCATGGATGTTTTCAACGATATAATTCGTGCGGCTTATCCTGATTTGAAAGTGATAAAGACATCAATAAATACAAATCCGATTAATTATCTATAAAAAATACATTAACTATAAATACAAACAAAAATGGCAAAAAAAGATCCAGCAGAGTACACAGTAGAAGAGAAGTTGAAGACCTTGTATGAGCTTCAGACTATCCTTTCACAGATTGATTCAATCAAGATTCTTCGTGGTGAGCTTCCTCTTGAGGTAAAGGACCTTGAGGATGAGATTGTAGGTCTTGGCACACGTCTTGAGAATATCAACAACGATATCAAGAATATCCGTGAGAATATGGTTGCTTTCCGTGAGGAGATGGAGCAGGCTAAGAGAAACATCGAGAAATATACCGAGGACCAGAACAATGTACGCAACAACCGCGAGTTCGACCTCTTGAACAAGGAGATTGAGTACAACCGTCTTGTTATAGAGCACGATGAGAAGAAAATCAACGATGCAAAGCGTCAGGAGCAGCAGAAGAGCGATGAGCTTGAGAAAGCTACAGCAATGCTCGACGAGCGCAGAAAAGACCTTGACATGAAGAAAGAGGAACTTGATGATATCGTTTCTGAGACAAAGGCAGAGGAGGAGAAGCTTCGCGAGCAGGCTCGTGACCTTGAATTGAACATCGAGCCACGTCTTTTGACTTCGTTCAAGAGAATCCGCAAGAGCTCACGCAACGGTCTTGGTATTGTATATGTTGAGCGCGATGCTTGTGCAGGTTGCTTCAGCAAGATTCCACCACAGCGTCAGATGGATATCCGTATGAGAAAGAAAATCATCGTTTGCGAGAACTGCGGTCGTATCATGATTGACCCTGAGTTGGCAGGTGTACAGCAGGAGAAACCGGCAGAAGCACCAACAACAAAACGTCGTGGTATCCGCCGTGCAACAAAGGCAGAATAAGTAATTATAGTCTTATTAAATTATCGGTTCACTTCATTATGAGGTGAACCGATAATTTTTTTTGTATATATAAAAAAAAGAATCAAGAAACAATGTGTTTCCTGATTCTCTGGGTGGCTGATCGGATTCGAACCGACGACATTCAGAACCACAATCTGACGCTCTAACCAGCTGAACTACAGCCACCATATTTTGAGTTGTTTCTCAAATGCGATGCAAAGGTATAGCTTTTTATGTAATTATGCAAGTGATATTTGTACTTTTTTTTATCACAAACACTATTTTTATTTTTAACAGGGATTTCAAAGTGCTTTAAATGGGATTTATATCTATTATTTGATGAAGTGAAAGAATTTTTTCTAAATTTGTGTTATAAATGGATTTATATATGAAAAAGTTTCTCTCGTATTTATTTGTTTTGATGCTTTTTGCAGTTCCGTCATCTGAACTCTATGCACAAAAAAGAAAGCAAAAGAAAACCGAGAAAGAAGAAATTATAATGCCAAGTTACCCGGGTGGTGAAAAAGCTTTGCTTAAATTCATTATGGAAGAAACAAGATACCCTTCAGAAGCACGCGTGAAGAAGGAGGTTGGTGAAGTGTTGGTTGCTTTCTCAATAGGTATGGATGGATATATAAGCGGAGCAAGAGTAATAAAGTCTGTATCTCCGTCACTTGATGCAGAAGCTGTTCGTGTTGTCAAGAAAATGAAACCGTGGTTTCCCGGAAAAAGGAATGGTGTTCCGGTGCGTGCGGAAATGACTATTCCTATAAATTTCAAGATTATATACGAACATGATAAGTATGTTGCAGATGATGATGAAATGCAGCGTCCTTTAAATGTAGTTTTTTGAATGAAACTATATATATTCAATCCGGAGAATGACCTTGCTCTTGCCGATGGCGGTGCAAACTATTGCCCCACGCCGGCTGCTGCTCATATTGCATACGACTTGGCATCGTTGCCGTTGTGGTTTGCCGACAAAGATGATTGTGTTGTTTTGCCGGACGGAATTCATCGTGAATACTATAAAGGCGTTTCTTCGCTCTTTGCTTTGGCTATGCCATTTGATATTGGCAAGAGTGGCGATATAACAGCGTGTGTTCCGTGGGGTTGGAGTCCGCAAATAAAGCGTCGCCTGAGTGTGATGGGATTTGACGATGTTCTGCCTGATGATAGAACTATTAAGGCTATAAGAGAACTTTCAAATCGTATAAGTTCCATAAAAATACTTTCTGCATTAAAGGATAAAGGTGTTGATGTACCGCCGTTACCTTTATATTGTACACAAGGCGACGAGGTTGCCGATTTTGTAAACAGTCGTTCGCGTTGCGTAGTAAAAGCACCTTGGTCGGGTAGCGGAAAGGGTATTGCCTGGGGTATCGGCAGGGTGGAAACTCCTATGGAACATTTTTATAAAGGGGTGATAAGGCGACAAGGCGGTGTCGTTTGCGAAGAATTTCTTAATGGAAAGGTGGAATTTGCCATGGAATTTTATGCAGACGGCAACAATGTATCTTTTGCGGGCTACTCACTCTTCAAGTCATTTAAAGGTTCATATTCGGGCAATATTCTCGCAAGCGATGATGATATTGAAAAATTCATTCTGCAATTTATTTCTTCTGACGAACTTGCTAAGGTAAAGAGATGTTTGCCGGATGTTTTGTCATGTTTGTTGTCTGATAGCGGATATAATGGCTATTTTGGCGTGGATATGATGATATATGAGCATGACGGGGTTATGCGACTCAATCCTTGTATGGAACTTAATCTGCGTATGAATATGGGAATGGTGTCACGTCTGTTTTTTGACAGGTATGTTGCAGTGGGTAGCAGGGGTGAATATCGTGTCGATTTTTTCAAAGGTACCGGCAGGGCTTGCGATGCTCATGTAGCTCTCAGTAGCACTTTCCCTCTTAAAATGTGTGATGGCAAAATCGTGTCCGGGTATCTCAATCTGTCACCGGTGATGCAAAACACTCGTTATTCTGTGTATGTGATGATATATGAAAATAGAGAAATTGGTGAGTTGTATAAATAAATCAATTACAATATCGCATGCAAAAGCAGTGGTTTTAAATTCTTTGTTGTATCTTCGTGGCTAAATTGGAAATGGAAGCAATGTTGTTTGCTTGCTTGAATAATTAATTATGGTTGAATACACTTCATCGCTTTTTAAGAAAGTACCATCGTACATGCTTGAGAAGAGAAACCAGATAATAATGGTACTCTTTGTTTCGGTGTTTGCGATTATCTTTATAAATATTTATAAACCATTCGGCTCGGACAAGTGGATTGGTGTCGGAGACATTACTGATACAATGTATTTTGTCTGGTCAACATTGCTTGTTACAACCGGTATGCTTGTGGTTGCTGGCAGTAGAATGGTAATGTATCGTGTGTCGCGCCGTCCCGATCACAACATAACGATTCTCAGATATATATTGTGGGTATTCCTGGAACTTGTAATGCTTTCGGGTGCCTTTACGATAATCGCTCTTGTTGTCGGTCAAAATCTTAATTTTGAAGCATACGACCCGCTGTCTGTTTTTCTGAACGCTATGCAGAATACTGTATTTATTATCGGTATTCCGTATTTTATTTGTGTACTCTATTTTTCGTATGGCGAGCGTTCGGCAAAACTCAAAGCTCTGATGAATGAAAATATCGGCTTCAAGTCGAGTAATCTTATATCCATACGAGATTCTCGTGGTGTGCTTCAGCTTTCTGTTGCAAAGGAAAACTTGCTTTATATCGAGTCTGCCGATAATTATATATGTATATGGTATCACAAAAATGATATGCTCAAGAAACAGCTTTTGCGTATAACCATGAAGGATATTTGTGAACAGCTTGCAGGTAGTAACATTGTACGCTGTCACCGTTCATATATGGTTAATCTCGACCTTGTAAAAGTTATGCGCAGAGAAAAGGAGAATCTTTTTCTGGAACTTTGTGTGCCGGGAGTAAAGGAGATACCTATATCAAAAACATACGGCGAGAATGTGTTGCGTCGTCTTGTTCCTATTGCATAAACATTTAAAATATATTACCGTGAAAAAAATTGCAATTTTAGCGTCGGGTAGTGGCTCTAACGCCGAGAATATAGCCAACTATTTTGCTGGCTCCGACTATGCAGAGGTTTCGTTCATCATTGCCAACAACCCCAATGCATTCGTGCTTGAACGTGCAAAACGTTTGGGTATAGAGGCGGCTGTAGTTACAAAAGCTGAGTTTATGGAGGCTGATGGTATCATTGCCATGCTGCAGGAGCGCGAGATTGATTTTGTTGTTCTTGCCGGTTTCCTGTTGCTCGTACCGCAAAAACTTATTCAGGCATATCCCGGCAAGATTGTAAACATTCATCCTGCGTTGTTGCCCAAACATGGTGGAAAGGGTATGTATGGCGACAATGTGCACAAGGCTGTTGTTGCTTCAGGCGATACAGAGAGTGGTATTACAATACATCTTATAGATGAACACTACGATAAAGGTACAACATTCTTTCAGGCAAAATGTCCTGTATTGCCAACCGACACTTATGAGGATGTAGCTGCCAAAGTGCATGCATTGGAATATGAACACTTCCCCCATGTTATTGAGGATATATTAAGAACTCTTTAATCAAATAAAGCATCGCAAACGCGATGCTTTATTTGATTAAAGAGTTTGAAGATGCCACATTTTGTGTCCAAAGAATGTTTTTTCTCCAACGCGGGTGAAACCGAGAGATGTGTATAATGCCTCCGCGCGCGGGTTTTCAGAATCTACAATAAGACCGACACGTGCGTGACCTTGTGAGAATGCTTTTTCTTTAATAGCTTTTATAAGTTCTTTGCCTATGCCCAATCTGCGATATTCAGGAAAAACAGCTATACTGTCGAGATAAAATTCTCCGGCTTCTGTTTCGTCGGGTATAGTAGGTGTGTGTCCCAAACATTTATATATAATAGAATATGTAGTTGCGCGTAGTTCGTGCAGGTTTGCTCCGTCGTAGCCAACGATTGCCCCGGCAATTTTACCGTCAAATTCGGCAACAAAGCTGTTCGTGTAGCTGTATTGCGATTTTTCGTTTTCGGCAATTTCTGTTAATAGGGCTATATAATCTTCGCCACAATAATTTCTCATGGCTTTTTCATCACCGATTGCCATTGCTACTGCATGGGCAATGAATGACGCGTCGCTTTTGATAGCTTGTCGTATCTGGATAGTGTGCTGTTGCATGGTT
>JAGBSZ010000007.1 GCA_017631585.1 Bacteroidaceae bacterium | reverse complement strand
TCGTTACACTCGCCCTCAAAATGCTCATTTACGCTTAGTAAACTGCGCTTTTTCGGGCTTCGCAAGCCTTAAAATAGCTCTTTTTATACAACCTCTCAAAAAGAGAACGACCCAATTTTTACTTTTGGGTCGTTCTCTTTTTTGTTATTGTTACTCCTCAATTCTTGTCCAATAGACTGTCTTGCCTATTCCAAGGATGTTGCCATATACCTTGAGTGTCTTTGCATCCTTGAACTCGATGTCAACACTGTAGATTTTACCGCTTCCCGGGTCATAGATTTTTGTATCGGTCCACTCCTTGTCGTCAGCATCGTATTTGAGTCCTTTTACAAGGATTACCTTGTCAAGGTCAACGTTGCGCAGGCTCTTGTCGGGGTTCTTCACATCCTTACGCTTGTTGCCGTTGGCATCCAACGCTTTTTCTACCCAATAAACCTGTGCGGTGTATGTGCCGTCAGCTGCCTTTGTAATCTTGATTTTGCTCTTGCTGCCATCCTTTAGGCTCAAATAGTTGCCAAGAATGTTGTCGCCTTTTGAGTTAAGGTCCTGTGCGCTTACGGTAAGTGTTACTAATGCGCAGATAAGTGTAAAAATAATCTTTTTCATTTTGTACATGTTTGTTGTTTGTTTATGTACAAAATTACTGCTTTGTTTGCTTATTGACCAAATGAACGGCTTAAAAAAACAATAAAATTGCACAAGTTTAACCAACTTGTGCAATTAATGAATGCGGTTTGTTTAAAAAGTACCGCTTTTATTCTGTTGTACACTCATATCCTATTCCGTTTATTGTGGAAATTACCTTTTGCGGGTCTATCTTCTCACCGTCAATGTATGCGATACCTTCCGATAGTTCCACACGCACGGCACGAACACCTTCAATTCCGGCAATGGCTTTTTCCACGTTTGCCTTGCAGTGGTTGCACATCATTCCGTTTACTCTGAACTTATGTTCTGTTATAACCTCCTTCTTGCTCTTCTTGAATTTCAGTACAAAACCAATTATAAGCAATATTGTGAATATGACACTTGATGCTGTCTGCCACCATGGTGTTACAATATCGCAGCATCCTGCAACATGTCTGTGAGTGATGTTACTGAACCATTCAGCCGGCAGGGCATAGTCGATAAACAAACCGAAGCCTATTGCTCCAGCCATAATGGTGGTAAGGTATGTTACGAGTGTTCTGCGCCCGAGTACTTTGTTTATTACAAGCATCGTTGCCATATTTGTTGCAGGGCCTGCCATAAGCAGCACAAGTGCCGCGCCGGGGCTTAATCCTTTCAGCATCAGTGCAGCTGCTATGGGTATTGAACCGGTTGCACACAGATACATCGGCATTGACACGACGAGTATCATGAGCATGTTGAGTAGCGGGTAGTTGCTGAATGATACAAAGAAGTTGTCGGGTATAATAACCGTTATTACAGCCGCAACAACAAGTCCAATGACAACCCATTTGCCTATGTCCTGTATCATATCGATGAATCCGTAGCGTAATGCACCTGTTGCCTTTTGCAAAAAGCTTTTATCTGTTTTCTGCTCTTCGGTTTTTTGTGCAACATTGTTGTCGTTTTTACATATGCGGTTGGTTATTGTACCTCCTGCCATTGCTGTGACGAATGCTACTAAAGGACGGAGTATTGCAAACGGAATACCTATTACCGATGCTGTGGCAAGTATGGAATCCACTCCTGTCTGTGGTGTCGATATAAGGAATGACACCGTCGCGCCTTTTGATGCTCCCTCGCGGTACAGTGATGTGGCTGTGGGGATTACTCCGCAGGAGCAGAGCGGTAACGGCACTCCGAACAATGCTGCCCAGATTACCGAACGGAAATTGTTGCCCGATAGCTTGTCGGCATATATGCGACGTGGTACAAACTCGTGTAATATGCCTGCAATAAGAAATCCCAACAGCAAATAAGGGGTCATCTCATTCAGCAGGTCGATAAGCGGTGTGATATATCTTTCCATAAATAAAATCTTTGCACAGTTTTTGCTTATTACTGTGCAAAGATAACTCTTTCCGTTGATTTGATGTTATAATTATTTATTGTTAAATATCATTTGTTTTTCTCGTTTTCTATGATGCGCAGATTCACGAGTGCCTGTTCGTCGCCCATCTCTGCGGCTTTTGTAAATGCACGTTCTGCCGCATGGCGGTGGTGACGGCTGTATTCTATAACTCCTTGCAGATTCAATACACGCGGGTCATCATCATACTGTTTCAATTCGTCAATCAGTTTACGGTAGTCGGGAGCCGGGTTATATATAAGTTCATCGACTATTCTGTTAAGGGCATAGGTGATGCTGTCCTCCTTATTATTATAATATATGCCGGTGCAGCATGCAATTCTGTGTGCCGGGAACATTCTTTCAAGCAGTTCGCGATAGAGAGTACCACCATTGTAGCTTTTGAGCATGGCTTCGCGTTTCTGCGGTGATTTTTCGGCTTTAAGCCTTGAGATAAGTTCGTCACCGTCGTATGTTCTCATGCTTCTTATATCATCATAGACCATTTCCCAATGTTTACCTCCATCGGCAATCTCAAAGATGGAGTCGGGCAGGTGGTGATGCTGCTTTATGTGGTCGCGCAGTGCTTTTGCGCGTGCGTAGCCGAGCCTGCTGTTTGCGCTTTCAGATCCGTCGGGCGATGTGTATCCGGCAATCTGTATTGCTTCTATTGTTGTTGTGCTGTCTGCCAGTACGTCGTTGATGATTCCCATCAGTTCCTCTATGGATTCGGCATTCTGCAGATATTCGGGATTCAGTTTTGAACTGTTTGTGACGTAGCGCACCACACTCGGGGTTATATCTGCCTCGCTTGCACTTTGGCTGTTCAAAGGAACGTAGTGTGCCATGCTTCTTACATGTGGGTGTTCCATCGCTATGTGGTCGGCAATGGTACGCATGGGCTTCACTCTATGGCAACTCATCGACGGTGCCTGGGGCATGCATATGGCTACGGTGTCATAGCTTTGGTGACAGCCATCCTTGTCGCTGTATTCACAATATGTTACACCATATATCGTATCGTTAATAGCACTTTCCGGTATGGTCAGTGTGCATTCATTCCATCCGGTCTGTGACAGTTCGGGTGAGTTACCGTACCTTCTTATATATCTTCTGTTGTATCGTTTGCCTTGGTAGTGGCGTGCAGTCGAACTTATGCAGGTATCGGGGGTACATAGGTGTGTGATTACAACCATGCCGTTATCCGAGGGTATTTCGGGCGTGTTGTAGTCGAATGTAAAATGCCAGCAGCTGTCGCTGTGTTCGGCGTTGTATCTCTCCGGGGTAATCTGTGCGTGTGATACGGCAAAAACGGATACCGCCAACGCAAAAAACAGGAATTTAAGTTTCATAAGGGTATGTTTTAATGGTTCATTACCCTTATAAAACACAGAATGGCATATTAAGGTTTATATTACTTTATGTATTGCGGTAATTCCTTGAGTGTTCTTATTATAGCGTCGGCTTCATCTCCTTGAACAACTGTTTCTTCTTCCCAACATACATTCTTAAGCCACACGGTCCTGCATCCGAGGGTAGATGAGGGGTATATATCCTTGCGGTATGAGTCGCCTATTACAACAATCTCATGTGGCTCAAATCCCAAAGCCTCGACACCCAAAGCAAATAGCGCAGGGTCGGGCTTGCGGAGTCCTACAACCGATGACTCTACAATGGTCTTGAAATATTCCGACAGGTTGAACTCTTTGAGTACGACAGGCATGTTGCCATAGAAATTGGTTACAAGTACAAGAGGATATTGCTTTGACAACTCTTTTACCACAGCGCAAGTGGTCTCCATTGTCTTTTTTACCTTGCGGTAACATCCGTCGGCAATCCTTTCTGCATCCTCTTTGCTGAAATGCTTTTCGGGGAATCTGTTACGCAGATAGTCAAAGTGTATTGCAATCTTTTTCCTCAGCAAAGTGTGGAATGTGTCGGTTGGTTCTATTACATGGTTCTTGGCAAGGAAACGCTCTCCATGTACATACGCTTCGCGGTATATCTCGTGTGATATGCCAACACCGGTCTCTTTGTATTGTTCCCAGATGAACTCACCCCAGTGTATGCCGTCGGTGTCTATCGTTCCACCGTAATCGAATATTATGCCTTTAATTGAACTCATATCCCTCTTCTATTTTTTGTGTCAATCTTCTGCATAGTGTTTCATGGCGATATTTTGTATAGAAAAAGAGTGCCATGAGTACAACCATCTCAAAGAATATGTATATCCACAGTTGGTTTATGAGCAATGCAATAAACAGTGTTATTGCTCTTGAATTGAATGTGAGAATGTTGGTGTATTTCATAAGTGGCAGGCTGCCTTTGCGGAATTCGTTGCGAAGCGATGCCGGGATTTCTGTGCCATACTTTGAATATACGGTGTTTATGAATTTCTGGAATTTCGGGGTCATCCTCTCCTGATTCTCTACATAGGCTACGTAAAAATGCAGGAACAGTTTCCAAAAGAATGTCTTACTCCATGATGTAGCGGCATATTCTCTTTTTTCCATTTCCGAGTTGTGGAATTCGTGTCCGTTCTTCTCATTTGAAAAATAGAGGTGTATATTTCTGTAATAGTCGGCAAGCTGGCATTGCGAACCATGTATCCAGAATCCGCAGAATGAGAGCAGAATCCATATTATCACACCCCAGTTGTATTCGGGTGCAAAAGGTATCGGCTTTTCTGTCTCGCGAAGAGCTATGGCAAGATATATGAAAAAGAACCAGCAGTCACCTGCAAAACCGTCAAGAATGCGTCCCCAGCGTGTCTTTTGTCCTGTGATACGGGCAAGCTGTCCGTCTGTACTGTCGTAGAGGTTTGCCCAAACGAGCAACAGCATGCCGAGTATGTTCCAATAGATATTCTCTTTTATAAAGCATATTCCGGCTGCTACTCCCAGGAATATCGAGGCAATGGTTATCACGTTGGGGTGAACACCTCTGTTGCGGAAGAACAGGGCGCAACGGAATCCTAATGGGCGGTAGAACCACATGTCAAGACGTTCTTCGGTGTCGGTGGATTTTATCGATGCTCTGTATAACTCTTTATCTTCTTCTTTCATTATTTTATCTTTTGGGTATTTATAATGCTTTGGGCAATCTCTTTGGCAGCCTCTTCCCTTACTGATGAAAAACTCGGAAAATCGTTAAGGTCTATGAGTGATATATTGCCTTTCTCATCCACAATGCAGTCGCCACCATAAATGGTCAGTCCAATTGTTTCAGCTGCCTTTACAACCATTCTTTGCATTGAATTGATATCGAAAGGGTAGTGCTTTATCGCTCCGTTTATCTTTTCAAGCCCGAATTTTGTCTTGTCGGCAACGGGATAGCTGTATGTGAAATAGCGGTTTCCCACTCCGTAGAATTTTATGATGTCGCCTTTGCAGTGGGCTGTATATACAAAGCTCTCTATTCCGCGTTGACGCATCTCTTCAATGGCTTCCAATGCTTCCTTTTTATCTGTTACGTAACAGACGTCATTCTTGTGGCAACTCCAGCCGGTACCCCTTTTTATCCATGCAGGAAATGTGCTGTCGTTCAAATCTTCCCCTTTTTCAACAACAGAGAATGCCGGTTGTGGAATACCGTTCAGCTCCAACAGCTCCATGGTTCTGATGCGAGAGCATTTTTCAATGGCATCGGGGGTGTTTATGACTGTGATACCGCGTTGTTCTGCTTTTTTAAGTTTTTCAAGCACCTCCGGAGTTCTTGACATGTGGCATACGACATCCGCATCCTCGGGTATATCGCCATTTTCATCAATGGCAACAACCTCTGCCCCCATAAGAGTAAGCTCTTTTGCGACACTGCTTAATATGGCGGCATCGTTGGCTGTCATATTGGGGGAATTTTTGGGGTTGCGTGCTATTGTTGCTATTTTCATCTCTCTGCAATGAACTCTTCTGCTTTTATGATGTCTTCGGCGTGGTCAATATCGATTATCTTGCCAAGAGGAAAAGCCTTCAGCTTCATACCGCTTTCAACAAGCCTGCGTTGGAAATTGCGCATGCGGTGTATTCCGTCGTTCATACACCTGTCGAGAATATCGAGGGCTTTTGGCGATAAACCATATATTCCGCCGGAGATATAATGTGTCTCAGGTGTTGGCTTGTCGCAGAATGCGGTTATCTCCATCTTCTCGTCTGTGGCTATATACAATGGCTTTTCGTCATCGATATAATCGGTCACAGCCATAATGCCGTCACCTTCGTACTCTTCGAACTTTTTGATGTAATTTGCAAATTCATCCTCTCTAAAGAGTGTATCGACTGTTGTAAGGCAGAATTTCTCTCCACGCAACAGGTGGCTCAAGGCATGCATGCTATGCATGGAACTCGGTGTACTCTTTATTACAATATTGATAGGGCACCCCACTTCAATGCTTTTGATGAATTCTACAGTCTCAGGTTGTTGTTCGTTTACTATGATATTGATGCTGCTTGCGCCGTTTCGGGCAAATATCCTTATAAGGCGTTCTATCAAAGGAACACCTTGCAGTTCAACCAATGGCTTGGGTTTTGCCACTCCTTCGCTCGCCAATCTGGAGCCTTCTCCTGCTGCTAATATCGCAAATTTCATTAATCTTCGTTGTCGGCTTGCTGCAGGTTAAGACGATTGCTGTCGTCACGCTTCTCGAAATACATCTTGCGCAAAGGATTGCGGCGTGCATTATCATACATGTCGCGATTACGCTGTATGTCTATGGCTGTATAGATGGCTTGACGGAATGAATTTTCGTCGGCAACACCTTTGCCTGTGATGTCAAGAGCTGTGCCATGTGCCGGTGAGGTGCGAACAACAGAAAGCCCTGCTGTGAAGTTTACGCCGTCGTTCATGGCAAGAGCCTTCAACGGTGCCAAGCCTTGGTCGTGGTACATTGCAAGTATTGCATCGAAGCTTGTGTATTTGCCGCTTCCCATAAAACCGTCTGCCGCAAACGGACCATAACAGAATATTCCGCCGTCATTCATCTTGCGTATTGTGGGTGCAATGACCTCCTGCTCCTCTGTGCCGAGCAATCCGTTGTCGCCGGCATGCGGATTCAGTGAAAGCACTGCAATCTTTGGCGCATCAATGTTGAAATCTCTCTTCAGGCTGTTGTTCAGCAAAGTGATTTTCTCTTCAAGCAGTTCCGGAGTTATAGCTGCCGGAATGTCGCGCAAAGCCATGTGCGATGTAGCTACGGCAACTCTCATATCACCGCTGCATAGTATCATCAACGCCTTTTCATCATTGCCGCAACGCTCCTGAAGATATTCGGTGTGTCCCGGGAATTTGAATTTGTCGTTCTGTATCGAACTCTTGTTTATAGGACATGTCACGAGTACATCAATCTTACCCTCCATGCAATCCTTTGTTGCCATTTCAAGAGCCTGGAATGCAGCCATTCCAGCCTCTTCTGTGACAGTGCCAAGCTCTATGTGAAGTTCATCGCTGTTGCAGTTGATGATATTCAGCTTGCCTGCTTGCGCTTCGTTTGCGCTTGCAATGGCATTGTATGGAGTCTCCATTTCAAGTGCCTTGCGATGGTATGCGGCAGCCTTGGGCGAACCATACACTATCGGAGTGCATATATCGAACATCTCCTGATTGTCAAATGCCTTAAGTATTATTTCGTAACCTATTCCGTTTGTATCGCCTTGGGTAATACCTACACGGATATTTCTCTTATCGCTCATTCTGTATGTAATGTTTAAAGTCTTCTTTATATTAATTCAGCTTTCTTGTGTGCCAGCCGATGGGATTATTGTGCACTCTTCTCTTCTTCTGTCGCATCAATAACAATCTGAGGAATGTGGATGCTGTTTTCAATCAATTTGTCAGCCGGCAGTTTCAAGGTGTATAAGGATGCTTCGAGTTTTCTTATGAACTTTCCTTTCTTCTGTCCTGCCGCATATACGAATGCTTCAACAACAATTACTCTGTTGTTTATTTCATCAACCACTGCATGTGAAACGAAAGGACCACCCATCATATCATTTTCCATGTACCACAAGCCTCTTGCTATTTGCATATAGCGGTCGCGGCTGGAAGTCTCAGTGAGGGTTATATACTCCTTTTCGGTCTGTATGTACTGTCCCGGTTTGCCGCCCGGCATGTTTTTCTTCATCACTGAGTCACGTTTCTGTATGTAGTTCTCAAGCGAGAAATTATCAGCCGATGTGTAAGGGTAGCTGTACATTACAAAGCTTAGAATCTCAGGGTTTACGGAATTGAAATCGGACAGCCATACAAAATCCTTGCCACGTTTTTCTCCGCTCATCTCTACCGGTATCATCAGCTCGCAATCGAACAGCTCTTTTACTGTCTCAAGAGCTTGTGGGTTGTGCTTTTGTTTGAGATTTTCAATCTGGCGGTTCATCTCCACCGATGTAAAGAAATCGACAATCACCTGTGAATTATCCTTTACATACTGTTCAAACTCATCTCTTGATGGTGACTGTATTGTAAGGACAACTTGTGACCTTGCATAAATGTCATTTGAGTATTTGAAGATAGTCCTTGAATAGAAATCTTTGTCAATGTCTATGCTGATGATGTTGCGGAAGGGCTTTGTAAGGTTTGTCAGCTGCTCGGTGCGCGAAATGCGGAACGAGCGCTCCGATTGTGGCAATCCGGGGATGTCGGTATCAAGAGCGCCTTCCAACGCCCTGCCGGCAGGTGAGTCCCAGAATTCCTGGGTACATACAACAAGAACTTCATAAGGATTTCCTACAGCACTACGCTTGAATGTGCCGGTGTCCTCACACGCTGTAAGCAACATAGCTGAAAGTAGTATAAAAAGAATCTTTTTCATGGTATTTTATCTTTATTGTTTGTTCATATTTTCCTGTTTCAGGGTCGATAGCATGCCACATGCCGCAAAGATGTCTTCGCCTCGCGATGCTCTTATGGTTGTGAACAAGCCGTTTTTTGTCAGATAGTCCCTCAACTGTGTCATTCCGTTGTCATCGACACCCTCGAGAGGAACACCCGGTATGGCATGATAGCGTATGAGGTTTATGCGGCAATCGATGCCTTCGAGCAGTTTCAACAACTTACGAGCATGGTATTGCGTCTCGTTTATATCTTTGAATACGATATATTCAAAAGTGAGCCTTCGCTGGTGGCTGAAATCGTATTGTCTCAAAAGGTCGAGCATCTCCATTATCGGGAATCCCTTTTCCGCCGGCATTATTTCCACACGCTTTTCGGGTATCGGGTGGTGCAGGCTTATGGCTATATGGTAGTCGCCGGAATCGAGCAGTCGCTTCAATCCTTTGCGTACACCCACTGATGATACTGTCAGTCGGTGAGGACTCCATGCCAAACCATATTCGCTTGTCAATATCTCGATTGCCTGCAACAGATTGTCGAGGTTGTCACATGGCTCTCCCATGCCCATGAATACGATGTTTGTCAGTTTATCGAATTCGGGCAAGGCGAGTATCTGGTTAACAATCTCATTGGCTGTGAGGTTTGCCGTGTATTTCTGCTTTCCTGTCATGCAGAACAGACAGTTCATCTTGCAGCCCACCTGCGATGACACGCATAGTGTAGCGCGTTCACCATCAGGAATATATACGGCTTCTACAAAATGACCGTTCTCTACTTCGTACAGATATTTCACAGTGCCGTCAATCGACCTTGCCTCGTCGGCAGGTGATTTGTAACCCACCTCGAACAGTTCGTTGAGCTTTTCTCTGTTCTTGAGTGATATGTTCGACATTTCGTCGATTGAACGTATTCTTTTCTTGTATATCCAATCGGCTATCTGTTTGGCTGTGAATGCCGGCATCCCGGCTTCCTTTACCGCGCTCTTTAGCATCTCGAGCGTCATTCCTGCCAATCTCTGTTTTTTGCAATCCATTATATTGTGCCTGTTTGAAACAAGTTTATATTATCTGTAATATAAATAATGCTACGAAGATAATGCAAAAAAAGCGATTTTGCTCATATAACTATAATTAAATTATATTATCTACAATCAAATATTGTACATTCCTATTGTGTGTATGCTCTGCTTTTTATTAATTTTGAAGCAAAATACTATTATGGAACAGCACACTATAGAAATATTTATGCCGTTGGAGACGGCAGATGAAATAAAGACTGTGGCAGAGCAATTTGCCTCTATCCCTTCGCTTGCCCATATATGGCTTTGGACAGCAACGCCGTATGAGGGCGAAGCACCTTCCGGAACAACTTTGCTTAATGTCGATTCGTTGACAGACACGAGCCTTTTTAGAGATATGGCAGAACGCGCATCTGCCGATTTTGTCCTTTATGTGGCAAAACCAAATGTAAACGTAGATGTTGCAACTCTTGAAAAACTGATTGAATCTGTACCATGTGATGCATCAATGGCATACGGACATTATCGCAAGAGTGTTGAAGGGGAACTTGTCGATGCACCTGCAATTGAGTGCCTTGAAGGTGCTTTGCGCAATGATTTTGATTTCGGACCGGTAATGCTTTTCAGAACCTCTGCGCTAAAGCAGTATCTTGCTATGGAGCATGAGGATTACGTTTATGCAGGTTTCTATCAATTGCGTCTTGCTCTTGAGCGAGTAGGCAAAATATTCCGTTTTGACGGTTATCTGTCGGTAGAGCATGAATGCGACAACCGCAAGAGCGGTGAAAAACAGTTTGATTATGTAAACCCGGCGCAACGCAGTGTACAGGTGGAGATGGAACGTGCATGCACTGCACATCTGAAAGCCGTTGGAGCATGGCTGCCACCGTGTAAGTATAATGGAATAGACCTTTCTATCGGGGTTTTTCCTGTTGAGGCGTCTGTTGTTATCCCTGTGCTTAACCGTGAATCGACCATTGCCGATGCCATTGAATCTGTGCTTGCACAGGAAACCTCGTTTGAATTCAATGTTCTTGTCATAGACAACCATTCAACCGATGGTACTGCCGGTATAATAGATTCTTTTGAAGACAGAAGAGTTGTTCATATTGTGCCCGAAGCGGATAATCTGGGTATAGGCGGTTGCTGGAATCTCGCTGTCAATGATGCGCGTTGCGGACGCTTTGCCGTGCAGCTGGATAGCGATGATATTTACAGTGGTGCGCATACCTTGCAAAAGATAGTCGATGAATTCTACAAACAGCAATGTGCGATGCTTGTGGGTACATACCGTATATGTGATTTTAATCTCAACACATTGCCTCCGGGAGTTATCGACCATCGCGAATGGACCGAAGACAACGGTCGTAACAATGCGTTGCGTATAAATGGATTGGGTGCGCCTCGCGCTTTCTATACTCCTGTTATCCGCGAGGTTGGTTTCCCAAATGTAAGTTATGGCGAGGATTATGCCGTAGGGTTGCAGATTTCGCGTAATTACCGTATAGGCAGAATATATGATGTTCTCTACCTTTGTCGCAGGTGGGGTGGAAATTCCGATGCCGCCTTGTCACACGAAAAGGTCAATGCAAACAATCTTTATAAGGATACTTTGCGTGCAAACGAATTCAAGGCACGAAAAGCCATGATGCAGGATTTGAAATTGCCTTCGCAAGCGGATTTGGAGAGTTTCTTTGTGAAACAGCTTGATTGCTGGCGCGAAGCAAAGGAACGTTACATGGCTCTTGAAACAGTGAACCGACGCAAGTTGGATAATGGCTTGACATTGCAGTATAATCCGGCACGGGCTGTTTCTACCGGGGCTAAAGTGGATGCAGAGTCGGTGGGCAAGCGCAAATGTTTCCTTTGTGGTGAGAATCGTCCCTCTTGTCAGATTACAGAGAGTGCTTCAGGTTCATTTGAAGTGCTTGTAAATCCCTATCCGATATTGGATTTTCATTTTACATTGCCGTTAAAGGAGCATACGCCGCAATTGCTCGAAAAAATGTATGCCGACATGTTGCTGTTCGCAAAAGAGTGGCAGGATATGGCAGTCTTTTATAATGGCGCAAAGTGCGGTGCATCTGCCCCCGACCACGCGCATCTGCAAGCTGTACGCAAGAAGGATATTCCTTTGCTTGCCGATGAGTGGCGCGAACGTGTAGATGACGCTCTTGAACCGTTGTTTATGAGCGGTGGCAGTGGTATTTATATGTGCGAAAGATATGTGGTACCATTGTTTCAGGTGCGTTCAGGCAGTGTAAGTGGTTCTATGGAACTTATGAAGCATCTGCTTGATTCAATGCAATGTGTTGATGATGAACAGGAGCCGCGTATGAATATTATTTGCTGTTATGAACATGGCGAAGGATGGACAACAACGGTAATACCGCGTTCAGGGCATCGCCCCGCATGCTATTCTGCCGATGGCGTGGACGGACGTATGGTCAGCCCGGGAACGCTTGATATGGCAGGGCTTGTCGTTACTCCGCTTGAAAAGGATTTTGACGGAATAACGGCTGATGAGGCTGTTGCAATGCTCAGAGAGGTGGCAATAGACAATGATGCATTTGAATTGGTTGTTGAAAATATTGTTTCGTGCTATGAGGAGTGTTGATATAGGAATATTGCGTGCTTGCGAGATAAAGTTCGATTTAATCGGGGATTTTAGTTCAAACATCGGTATATCTTCTGCAAAAAATGCCGTTTCCATCGAAAATGGCAAGTTGTTCTACAATGGAATCTATTGCAATGAACTTGTTTTTTCTCCTTGCAACGATGAGGCTGCATTTACTCTGCACGATGTCGTCATAGGTGTAAATTTCCATTGGCAACGTAAGGAGTCACAGACTTTCAAGGGCGAATTGCGCTTTATTGTCGAAGATGGCGAGGTGCGTGCCATAAACAGAATCGATGTAGAAGAATATCTTGTGAGCGTGATATCGAGCGAGATGTCGGCTAATTCGTCATTGGAATTTCTCAAGGCACATGCTATTGTTTCGCGCAGTTGGCTCTATGCTCAGATTTTGCGTAAGAACAGAGTTAAACAAGGTGTTCTTGGATGGGAGAATGAAGAAGAAATTGTACGTTGGTATGCACGTGAAGACCATACGCTTTTTGACCTGTGTGCAGACGACCATTGTCAACGCTATCAAGGTATTACAAGGGCGCAGAATCCCAATGTGGAGCGTGCTGTAAAGGAAACTGCCGGGCTTGTGCTTAAATACGGTGGTGAGGTGTGTGATGCCCGTTTCAGTAAATGTTGTGGCGGTGTGACGGAACTTTTTTCTTCGTGCTGGGAAGATGAAAATCCCGACTATCTGCAGGCTTTCCGGGATTGTGAAAATGGTGCTTCTTTGCCCGATTTGACAACCGAGGAGGGTGCAAGAATGTGGATAGAGAGCGAACCGCCGGCATATTGTTTTACAAATGACAAGAAGGTGTTGTCGCAGATACTCAATGGGTACGACCGGGAGACAAACGATTTCTACCGCTGGCGTGTGGTATATACACAGGAGGAACTATCTGCCATTGTGGCAGAGCGTTCCGGATTTGATTTCGGTTTGATTAAGGAACTTGTGCCGTTGCAACGCGGTGCGTCCGGCAGAATAACCCGTTTGAGTGTTGTCGGAAGCAAAGCTACGCGCGTCGTAGGTAAAGAACTCGAAATACGCCGTTGGCTTTCAAAAAGTCATCTTTACAGTTCGGCTTTCGTTGTTGATAATATTGTGCGGAATGGAAAAACTTATTTTGCGATTAAAGGTGCCGGCTGGGGACATGGTGTGGGGTTATGTCAGGTTGGGGCGGCTGTCATGGGGGAGAACGGAGCATCTTATGTGGAGATTCTGAATCATTACTACCCTGGTGCTGAAATAAAGTGTCTATGAAATGCTTTAATTAGTCCAATTTACCCATAAATTGTATCTATAGTTCCCTTGGAAATCCTCTTGGCATGCGAAATATTTTTTTCTGAGCAAAAAAAATGTTTACTTTGCAATATTTTTGTTAAAAGGTAGTTATCATAAATATAAAGAAAAACTATAATAATATGGCTATAAAAGACGGAATGAATGTCGTAGAGCGTTTTGTTAAACGTTCGTTTGATTTTTTCTGTTCATTCTTTGGGCTTGTGGTGTTGTCACCTATATTTTTGCTTGTTTATATCAGCCTTCGTTTACAAAACGATGGCAGTGTTATCTTCAAGCAAGAGCGAATCGGCTACAAAGGCAAACCGTTCAATATATATAAGTTTAGAACCATGCGTACTGATTCGGAGAGCGAAGGTACGCCTTTGCTTGCCGTTAAAAATGACGAACGTCTTACAAAAGTAGGCAAGTTCTTGCGTGAGCATCATCTTGATGAATTGCCACAATTGTTCAATGTTTTTGTTGGTGATATGTCGTTTGTCGGTCCAAGACCGGAACGCAAGTATTTCATTGACAAGATTAAGGAGGTGAATCCGAATTATGATTATCTTTATCTTGTACGCCCCGGTATAACATCTATGGCTACAATATACAACGGATATACCGATACGATGGAAAAAATGCTCAAACGTTTGGAAATGGACTTGGAGTATCTGCAAAAACGCTCTTTATGGCTTGACTTCAAGATTATTGTTACAACTGTTTTGAATATTGTAGCAGGTAAGAAATTCTAAAAACAACTTCTAAATATCAAATATGGCAAAGAAAATATTTTTATTGCTTTTTTGTGTTTTTTGTTTCCAGTTGGCGATGGCTCAAACCATGAGCGATGAGCAGATAATGGATTTTGTGCTTACTGAGCAAGAAAAAGGTTCAGACCAGCGTACTATAGCAACCAAACTTTTGCAGAAAGGTGTTTCTCCTGAGAGAATCAGAGAAATAAAAAAGAAATACGATGCAGAGAAATCCTTGATGGGAGCAAGTGACCTTGTCGGTAATAAAAAGAATATCGACAGTCGTTCGCGTGCAAAAAATGAGGATAAACTTGTCGGAAAAATAGCAGGAAAGAAGGAGTATGCCGATAAAAATGAAAAGTTGGATGCTCTTAATGGCGAATTGGATTTCCTTGACATTGATTCTGTAGTATATTATAAAAATTTATTGAACGAGGAATCCCGTGTCTTCGGACGTAATATATTCAATAACGAGCTACTCACATTTGAATCATCCAATAATATCCCGACACCTTCTGATTATGTGTTGGGTGCCGGTGATTATGTTATAATAGATATTTGGGGTGCTTCTCAGAATGTGATAGAATCGGAAATTTCTCCTGAAGGTAAAATTATCGTGGAAGGTGTCGGACCATTGCACCTTGCCGGAAAAAGTGTGCAGGAGGCAAACAATTATGTCAACGATGTCCTTGGAAAAATCTATGCCGATTCAAACGTAAGTCTCTCTGTTGGAACAACACGCTCAATCGTTGTGCAGGTGTTGGGTGAGGTTGCGACACCGGGTAGTTATACAATGAATGCCCTTTCTACTGCGTTCAATGCCTTGTATGCGGCAGGTGGTATAAGCGATTTTGGTACATTGCGTTCCATAAATGTGTTCCGTAATGGAAAAAATATAGCCGTAATCGATGTTTACGATTATATCTTTAATGGTAATACCAAAGGGAATATTCGTTTGCAGGATAATGATGTGATAAGCGTAGGTGCGTATGAGTCTATTGTCAATATCCAGGGTAAGGTAAAGCGTCCGATGTTGTATGAAATGAAAGACAATGAATCCCTTTCTTCGCTTGTCAAATATTCAGGCGGCTTTGCCGGTGATGCATATAATGAAAAACTCCGTGTCGTTAGAAAGAGCGGCAGAGAATACTCTTTGTTCACTGTTGACAGAAAGAACATGGGCTCATTTACAATGTGCGACGGTGATTCTATATATGTAGATTCTGTAATCCCACGTTTTTCCAATATGGTGGAAATCAAAGGTGCGGTGTTCTTCCCGGGAGAGTATCAGCTCTGTGAAGAAGTTAACAGCGTAAAGGAACTGATAGATATTGCCGGTGGAGTCCGTGAAGATGCTTTTATGAACCGTGCGGTTTTGCATCATAGAAATCACGATAACACCATTGAGGCAAAATCGATAGATGTAAAAGGAATCATCAGCGGTGCAGTTACTGATGTTGCATTACGCAACAATGATATTCTGTTTGTA
>JAGBSZ010000119.1 GCA_017631585.1 Bacteroidaceae bacterium | reverse complement strand
GGTTCAGAACGTCGTGAGACAGTTCGGTCTCTATCTATCGTGGGCGTAGGAAATTTGCGTGGAGCTGTCACTAGTACGAGAGGACCGTGATGGACTGACCTCCGGTGTACCGGTTGTTCCGCCAGGAGCACCGCCGGGTATCCGCGTCGGGACGGGATAAGCGCTGAAAGCATCTAAGTGCGAAGCCCACCACAAGATTAGATTTCCCTTGAGGGTCGTCGTAGACCACGACGTTGATAGGCTGCAGATGCAAGCATGGTAACATGTTCAGTCGAGCAGTACTAATTGCCCGAGAGCTTTTCTTTACGACGCTTTGCGTCGTCATCAGCACTGTGCGATACATCCACAGCTTTGCTTCTCTTTTGAAAAGCGGAATTGTTTACAGATGTAGCGAATTATACACTGACTATGAGTTGTACGACATAATGATCGGTCCCTTATTAAGGCGATTGATAGCGTTGGGGTCCCACCTCTTCCCATCCCGAACAGAGAAGTTAAGCCCAACAGCGCCGATGGTACTGCAAATGTTTGTGGGAGAGTAGGTCATCGCCACTTTTTATGAAAACGAGCTTTAGTTAACACTAAGGCTCGTTTTTGCATATATATGTGTCAATGCCCTCCTCTCCTTGTGGTGCCGTCTATCCGCAACCCGCCCGGCACAAGCTTTGCCTGTGCTACGTGCGACCTATTGCTGCCGGCACCAACGAAACTTCACTTTGTTACGTTTTGTGGGAGAGTAGGTCATCGCCACTTTTACTTGGAAGCTCTGAACGAAAGTTCAGGGCTTCTTTTGTTATATATGCTGTTAATCCCCCTCATCAATTAGTGCCGATGGTACTGCAAAAGGTTTCGGGGCAGACACGCTGGTCTGCCCCTACGCTTGCGGATAATTATTGTGTAGGTGAACATATCGGTTTGCACTGAATATATTTGTTAGATTTAAAAATCTTATCCATTAGTGTAACTTTTTGTCATTTTGCTGTTAAATAATTAAAAAAGTTGTACATTTGTATGATAACATGTAAAATAGGTTTCACTTGTTGTAAACCTGAAACAGGTAACATTGCGTTTAGCTCGTTTATACAATCTTTGTGACCTTTATGCATGTTATTATAAGGTATTCAATTATAGAACGATAAATATTAAAAACTAAAATACTATGCTTACATTAAAAGTAATCAGCCAGGAAACCGAAAAGGTTATCAAAGGACTTGAGAAAAAGCATTTCAAGAATGCACAGGAGACTATAGACAAGGTGTTGGAACTTGACAAGGAGCGTCGTGCTGCACAGCAGGAACTCGACAATGTTCTTGCACAGAACAAGCAGCTTGCCGCAAAGATTGGTCAGCTCATGAAAGCCGGCTCTGCCGACGAAGCTAATGCTGTAAAGGAGGAGGTTGCAACTCTTAAGGTAAAGGCTGCTGAACTTCAGGCAAAGATGGACGAGGCTGCAACAAATCTTAATCAGGTACTATATACCATTCCAAATATTCCTTACGACGAGGTTCCTGAGGGTGCTGTTGCTGAGGATAATGTGGTTGAGAAAACCGGCGGAATGGAAACTCAACTGCCCGAGAATGCTCTTCCTCACTGGGAGTTGGCAAAGAAATATGACCTTATCGACTTCGACCTCGGTGTAAAAATTACAGGTGCTGGTTTCCCTGTATATAAAGGCAAGGGTGCGCAGTTGCAGCGTGCGCTTATAAACTTCTTCCTTGACGAGGCACGTAAAGCGGGTTATATCGAGATTATGCCTCCTACAGTAGTTAATGCGGCATCAGGCTTCGGTACAGGTCAGCTTCCCGATAAGGAAGGTCAGATGTACCACTGCGGTCTTGATGACCTTTATCTTATCCCTACAGCGGAGGTTCCTGTAACAAATATCTATCGCGATGTTATCCTCGATGAGAAACAGCTTCCTATCAAGAACTGTGCATATACACAGTGTTTCCGTCGCGAGGCAGGCTCATACGGTAAAGACGTACGTGGTTTGAACCGTCTTCATGAATTCTCTAAGGTTGAGATTGTACGTATTGATACTCCTGAGCATAGCAAGGAATCACACAAGGAGATGCTTGAGCATGTAGAGGGATTGTTGCAGAAACTTGAACTTCCTTATCGCATACTCCGTCTCTGTGGTGGCGATATGAGCTTTACTGCTGCTCTTTGCTTTGACTTTGAGGTTTATTCAGAGGCTCAGCAGCGTTGGCTTGAAGTATCTTCTGTTTCTAACTTCGATAACTATCAGGCTAACCGCTTGAAGTGCCGTTATCGTACTGCTGACAAGAAAACAGAACTTTGCCACACTCTCAATGGCTCTGCACTTGCTCTTCCACGTATAGTTGCAGCTCTCCTTGAGAACAACCAGACTCCTGAAGGTATCCGTATTCCTAAGGCGTTGGTTCCTTATTGTGGTTTTGAAATTATAGACTAACTAAAAAGGTGATAACTGCGTTACGCTCGATTTTGTAAACAGTCATTTAGGCTTACTAAACTCCTGCTTCCAAAATCTTCGCAAGCCTTGTTCTCCCACTTTTTATTGAACTTTAAGGATTTAGAGGTAAAAAGGTGATAACAGCGTTACGTATTGCAATGTAGGGGCAGGGTTTGCCTGCCCAGAAAGATGTTGCAAATGTAAGGGCGAGCCGACCTCGCCCCTACGGTGTGGCGGTTAAATGCAAGGTTGCATAAAACAGGGTTTGCCTCTCCAGAAAGGTGTTGCAAATGTAAGGGTGAGTTGGTCTCGCCCCTATGGTGTGGCGGTTAAATGCAAGGTTGCATAAAACAAGATTTGCCAGCCCAAAGGTATATTTTTATAAGAAATTTAAACAGTTTCTAATATCATGTATAAGATAGTATCAAAAGAGCAGTTTTCGGAAAAGGTATTCCGTCTGCGTGTAGAGGCTCCGCTTATTGCAAAGGCATACAGAGCCGGTAATTTCGTTATAATAAGAGTTGGCGAAAAGGGTGAGCGTATTCCTTTGACTATTGCTCATGCCGATACCGAAAAAGGTCTTATCACTCTTGTTATCCAAAAGGTGGGTCTCAGTTCAAGCCGTTTGTGCGATTTGAACGAAGGTGATTATATCACTGATGTTGTAGGTCCTCTCGGACAGGCTACACACATCGAGAATTTTGGTACTGTGGTGTGTGCCGGCGGTGGTGTGGGTGTTGCTCCAATGTTGCCCATTGCAGCTGCTCTCAAAAAGGCTGGTAACCGTGTGATTTCGGTGCTTGCAGGTCGTTCAAAGGACCTTATTATTCTTGAAAAGGAGGTACGCGAGGTCTCTGACGAAGTTATCATCATGACTGATGACGGTTCATACGGTGATAAAGGTCTGGTAACCGAAGGTATCGAGCGTGTCATCAAACGCGAGAAGGTTGACCACTGTGTGGCTATCGGTCCTGCGATAATGATGAAGTTTGTCTGCAAACTTACAAAACAGTATGAAATCCCTACCGTTGTATCATTGAATACAATCATGGTAGATGGTACCGGTATGTGCGGTGCCTGCCGTGTTACTGTCGGCGGAAAGACAAAGTTTGTTTGCGTGGATGGTCCTGAATTTGACGGTCACCAGGTGGATTTTGACGGAATGATGCAGCGTCTCGGCTCTTTCAAGGCTGAGGAGGCGCACGAAATAGAAAAATTGGAACAGCATGTGTCATGCGCGAGCGAGGCAGACGAACTGACCAACCGCGATGCCGCATGGCGTGTTGAACTGCGCAATAAAATGAAGCCAAAGGAACGTACTGCCATTGAGCGTTGCCCAATGCCCGAGTTGGAGCCGGCTTACCGTGCGACAAAGTTGCGCGAAGAGGTGAATACCGGTTTTACAAAGGAGATGGCTCTTGTAGAGGCGCAGCGTTGTCTCGACTGTCCTAAGCCTGCGTGTATGGAGGGCTGTCCTGTAAGCATCAATATTCCTTCGTTCGTAAAGAACATCGAGCGTGGCGAATTCATCAAGGCTGCTCAGGTGCTTAAGATGACAAGTTCACTGCCGGCAGTGTGTGGTCGCGTATGTCCGCAGGAAAAGCAGTGCGAGAGCAAGTGTATCCATTTGAAGATGGGACACAAGGCGGTTGCTATCGGTGGTCTTGAGCGTTTTGCGGCTGATTATGCTCGTGAGAGCGGTGAGATGCCTGCACCACAGGTAGCTGCATCAAATGGCAAGAAGGTCGCTGTTGTCGGTTCAGGTCCTGCAGGTCTTTCTTTTGCCGGTGACATGGCAAAACTTGGTTATGCAGTAACAGTATATGAGGCATTGCACGAGATTGGCGGTGTACTCAAATATGGTATTCCTGAGTTCCGTTTGCCGAATGCAATAGTTGAACATGAGATTGAGAACCTGCGCGCCATGGGTGTTGAATTTGTTAAGGACTGCGTTGTCGGAAAAACAATATCTATCGCCCAGTTGCAGGAGGAAGGATATGTAGGAATATTTGTAGCGTCAGGTGCAGGCTTGCCTAACTTTATGAATATCCCCGGTGAGAATTCAAACAATATCCTCTCATCCAATGAGTATTTGACCCGTGTTAATCTTATGGATGCTTCTAATCCGGATACAGATACACCGATACATCTTGGTAAGCGTGTGGCTGTCATTGGTGGAGGTAACACTGCTATGGACTCTGTCCGTACTGCTATGCGTTTGGGCGCGGAGCGTGCAATGATTATCTATCGCCGTTCAGAGGCTGAGATGCCTGCACGTCTCGAAGAGGTGAAGCATGCGAAAGAGGAGGGCGTAGAATTCCTTACATTGCATAATCCTATCGAATATATTGCTGATGAAAAAGGTTGTGTAAAGCAGATTGTATTGCAGAAGATGGAACTT
>JAGBSZ010000118.1 GCA_017631585.1 Bacteroidaceae bacterium | reverse complement strand
TGGCACTGCCTGTATCGTCCAGTTTTGGTATCATCACACCCGGTGCAAAAGGTATTATGGCATCTCCCGAAGTAACAACGGGTGCAACACTTGCTGTTCCTCCCTCTGAAAAGAGGTCTGCGCTCTTTTGCGTGAATTTCTGTGGGAACGAAAGATTTGTGATATACAGGTCGTTCATCGAACTCTGGTTACGTACATTTATGCGCAATCTTGCGTATGTCCTTGTCAACTCTCCACTCACATAGTTTGTTCCCGGTGTAAGGTTAATATCCTTTTGGAGTGTTAGAGGGTAGGGGGTGCTGTGGTTGCACACATTATTGCCTGATGCGGTTACGGTGTGTCCTGCGGTTATATTCTCTTCGCTTATATTGGAAAGATTACCGGCAGTCTCTCCATAATTGCCATAATTTGCCACGGCATACAGTTTGTATCTCTTGCTGTAGTCAAGATTTATAAAACTTACTGTAGCTTCCGAGTTGCCGTTGGTAAATCTTGCGTCGTCAGCCTCAAGAACTGTTGAAGATACAACATTGTTTCCGTCCAATATGAAAACCGCAAGGCGGTACATCTTCTGTCCATCGACAATCAACTCATCTTCGCTGATATTTCCGTCATCGTTGAGGTCCTCAATACCGCGTGTTCTTATAGTATTTTCCGAACTCTTTATAATAAGGTGTAGCGATGCACTCTCATCGGAGTGGGGGAAATCGTTGTTCCTGCATGCCGTAAGCAACAGCACGCAGCACATCATCAATATGTTGTGTAATATGTTTATCCTCATTCTCATCGCTTATATTGTAATATCATGGCTCGACTCCAAGTAGTTCCATGGAGCTATCGTCAGTTTTACCTCCACCTCAGAACCACGTACCTCGAGCATGTATGTGTATTGTTTTCCTTCTTCGTATGTTATGGCAGGGATATTCACCGGAAAGACCTGTTCTCCGGAATTCTTGAGTGTGTAGCAGAATTGCAGTGTTCCCTCCTTAACAGCCTGTGGCACAACAAAGAGCCAGCCGTTGTTGTGTGTATATTGTTCTCCTTCCAATCCGTTGTTGGATGTGTAGAGTGTATTTTCCTTGTCAAATTTTACTCCCTGATGTTTCCATTTATACATGGGTGCTGCCGACGACTCATAAGGGTGCCAGGTTATATCGGGCGAAGCATTGCCTGAGTGTACCAGATACCCTGAGGGGGAGAATAGGTTGGTAGCATTTGTTTTGTTCTGCAGCCAGCACGATGTTACACCTTCGCCGGTTGCGGGTACAAATCCATCAACAGCCTTTACCTTGAACTGTATTGCGGCAAAAATATGTTTCATGTTCAAAGGCACGGGTTCTGAAAGATTTGTTCTTCTTGTATCAATCTGTATTGCTGCAACCAGAATATCCTCTTGCAGCGTAGAGGTGTTTATCGGACCACCCTGGAACATTGTTGCATCCATCTGTGTCATCAGGGTTGTCATCAGTTCCTGCGGATAGCAGGCACGGAAATCATACACCGCGGGTGTTTGCCAATAACGCAAATCTCCGGGGTAGTACCAGTGGTCGAGAGCGTTATTTTCACTCTCTTTTATACCGTAGTTCAGTGGTGTTGCCACAAACTCCTGCATTGTGCGGTTTTGTCCATTCTGGTTCATGGTATATTGTCCCCACACGCCAATGCTTTCGTTTGTTCCGTCAGCTTTTTCTCTGCACGACTCCTTTAACACGCTGTTGTCAACCAACGCACGTGTCTGCTTTATATTCCAGCTGATTGGGTATGATGAAGCCGGTAGCGGCTCAAGAAACGGATATTCCGTTTCCTGAGCACAGCCGGCAAAAATTAATGACGCTGTCAGCAAAATATATGTATGACAGAGTTTTTTCATTATTTTTAAGTTTATTCCGAATTACTGAACTACATAAATCAAAGTAGGTTCCTGAATCCAATTCTCTGTTGTTGGTTCAAAGTAGATTTTCTTGTTCTGACCGAATGCTAGACGGTAAACATATCTCTTACCCATTTCCCATTTAGTGATTTTGCTTCCGCTCTCTTGAGCGAATAGAGAAAGATTAATGGTTATAGTATTCTCTGTTGTGTCTTCACTTTCAGTGCCTTTGTTTGTTATTTTTGTATATTCTATTGTTACAGCTGCATCTGCAGGAACTGTTTGAGGTATAAGCAACAATGCTGATGTTCCCTGAGTGAACTGTGTAGGAGTTGTTGTAACATGGAATTCTGTAAAGTTTGGCTCATAATTTGCAGGTGTTGCTGTTGCAGGATTTTTCCACTCAGCTTTTCCTGATGTCAAATTCTCATCTTCTACAATGTTCTGGTTAAAGTCAGCTTGTTGAATAAAGTTACCTGAGAGAGTCGCATCTGTAATAATGTAATCCACATTTTCATCTTCTTTTTCAGTTGAGAAAACGATTGATGACAATGCGTGACGGAACAACAAAGGTACTGCACTGCTTCCGTTGTTGTTCTTGTTTCTGTCTATCACACGGTCAGAATACATAAGGTCGTACTGATCGTTTGCATCAGCTGCAGTCTGGAATTCTACAATCTGGAGACCATTTTCTGTCATTGTGATGCTTTTGGGAGCAGGACTCATTACTGCGGGTGAGTAAGCTGCAAAAGCAAGGTTGTACTCTGCATCAGGCCAGTAGTATGTAGTACCTGTTGACCAATACTTGCTTTCATTACCTTCGTTTACTGCTACATCACCATCTGCGTTAAAGTAATCACGCATTGTGTTGGCCCATCCTGTAAATGCGTTTTTGTAAATCCTACTGAAGATTTTAAAGTCTTCTGATTTGTCATAAAGGTCACCAACGATTTCTCCCTTGACATTTGCTCTTGTCTTTTTCATAACCGGAGCATCAAAACGCATCACCTGTGCCTGAGGCTTTGGACCTTCGAAGTTCTCTTCGTTCACGCAGCTTGTCAAAGCAATAGCTGACACTGCTGCCAAAAATAACATCTTTTTCATGTTAATTGAATTTAAGGTTAATAAATAGTTAAAAAATAAAATGTTTTAAATAATGTATATTTTTAAATTGTTATACTTCCTTCAATCTGTTCCCAATCGGTTACACCGGGTGCCATACCGCCACTTGTATCAGCATCTTCCGGCGGTATAATCTCAATCACTTTATCAATGATAATCCATTGATTCTCTTTTGCCATCTCCGTCTCAAAAATATCGGTGATACGGAATGTCTCAGTCTGTACGGTATTGTATATGGTCTTGAACTCAAATGTTACGTCCAAGTATCCTTCGGTGTGTGGCAGCTTGCCGAATGTGTTGAACGAGGCGTATGCAACGGCTATATCATCGCTGGTACGTGCCTTGTCCTTTCCGTTGTTCAAGTTAAAGTATATGCTTGCAACATCATCCTCTATCATCTCATTGCTGTGCATATTCTTTGAACCAGCCATACCTGAGATAAGTGCCACAGCCGAACGTACATGCTCTACTCCCTTTATGTTGAACTGAAGGTAATAGGTCTTTACAATTGTTTCGGCTACGGGGTATGTTCCTGTGTTGTTCTTTATGGTATCGGGTGCTTCGTAATAAATTGGCTTGTCAATATTTATCTCTTCAACCTTGGCAACAAACAGGTGGTCGGGCTGTCGGCAAATATTTGTTGCATCGTCACCACGGGAACTGAAAAACCTGTTTGCTTCGCTTTCGCTGAGTGCATTGGTATATGCACTTATTGTACGATATGAGTAATTGTTCCTTGTCTCAATTTCATTTGTGTCGAAATTGTATGCAAGCATGTTGTATTTTCCGTTAGGCACATTCATTTTACCTTGAATGTAGTAACCCCTTTCGTCCCTTCCGCAGTCGTACAGGTATCGTTCCGATACCAACTTGTCGCTGACATTGTCAAAGAACATTACTCGCATCATTTTTGGAGAGGAGTATTCCGGCTTTTTCTTTGATTCATCATAAAATCCAAAGCTTACGTTACGTATATTTTCGTCATAATATACACGTACGAATATATTTTCCTCGTATTGTCTCATCTCCAGCGGTCGATGTTCGCATCCTGCGCAAACAAATATTCCCCCCAAACATAGGCATAACAATCTGCTTTGAAGCCATAATCTCTTCAAATTCATCGTTTGCCTCCTTTCCTTTTGGTGGTGATTGTGATAGGCAGGCTTAAAGATATCTGTGCCTTCGTGGGGCCAAAATAGTGCCAACGTCCTTCGCCACCCGGTTCTCTCCAAAGGATTGTATAATCGTCGCTCGGTGTATATCTTCTGTAAGGAATAGATGCATAGCCCATTGAAAAAGAGAACTCAAGGTTCATTATATCTCCTATAGGCATTGAGTAACCATAGGTGATGCCGGCACTCCAATGTTCACCTTGGTGACAGATGCTTCTTTTCCATTCAAAATCCCACTTTCCTGATTCAGCGTATATGCCAAGGAAGTGCCCTGTGAGTTTGTCTCTGTCATAATGCATTCTTGCATTTGGAATAAAACGGAACCACCAACGGGCTTCGGCACCGATGCTCAAGAAGCGCATACAATACTCGTTCTTTGCTTCTCCTCCTCGCCACCAAGGGAATTGATGGTAATACAATGCCGAGAAATGCCTTGTTATTGGCACTTCTATTGAGAAGTTTGGCATGGCAAGTACATCATAGAGCAAATTGCTCTTTATTGCCAGAATAGTCTTTTTTGCCGGCGGTGTTTCCAACGGTAGTGGCTCTATGCTGTCGGGAAGAACAAGTGAGTCCGGTTTTATATCAAGAAGTGGAAGAAAAGGCTTATATACGCAAATCCATGTGGCAACACGCAGTGTGGGCATGTGATTGCGGATAATCCAATTATATGTGTATCCGTTGTCAAGATTTTTCAGTCGCCATTTCTTTGTCTCGGTGCCAACTTTTGCGTTCATTATTCTAAGCACCTTGTCGCGGTTGAGCAGGTTGTAATTTGCCTCAAGCTCGGCTTTCAGTCCATCCCAGTTCTCACCCATCGGGCGCAAGTAAATATTTTCGGGTATCAGCACACTGCTGTCGGGCAGGTTTTCCAAAAGGAATCTCTTTGCCGCCAATGCACGTTGCTCTGCAAGCCACTTGTTGCGTACAGGTGAACCCTCAGGGGATGCATAGGCGTAAATGGTGATGCTGTCGATTTTTGTGGAATGTGCCAGGATGTTTCTGATGCGGTATATCTGATAGGCATTGTTCAGATAATCTTCATCAATATCGATACGGTCGCAGTAGTAGTAGAGCGAATAGCGGTCGTGGTTCATGCTGTCGGGCATAATCTGTCCGCTGCAAGGCGTTGATGCCCCGCATATTATCAATATTATAGCCAGAAAAAATCCTTCCCACCTATTCATTGTGCTTTTCAAGTATAATTCTCTAAATAGAATTCCCCTTCAAAAATTTTAACGACAATTT
>JAGBSZ010000117.1 GCA_017631585.1 Bacteroidaceae bacterium | reverse complement strand
CAGAACATCATAGCCGCAAGGGCAATTCCAATCATTCTGAATGTTTTCATAATTCTTTGTTTTAAATTGTTATTGTTTGTTGATTTATAGACACAAAAAGGGCGTTACCGCTTACGAAAAGCAGTAACGCCGAATATCAAATATACAAAATTGCTAACTAATTGATTATCAAAGCTTTTATATAGGGGGGGGTATTTTTGGCGTGCGATAAAACAACTGCACAAGAAGTGCTGTTTAAAGCATTGCAGTATGTCGCCAAAAAGTTATTCATTTCCCGAAGTTGCTCTGTTTCAATGCGTGAAGATAAGAATAAATTCAATATGGTGTAGTATAAAATGTATTTATTTTGCAATATAGGTTTATTTGTACCTGATTTATTCACTCTGTTTGTCACTCCAATTCACCAGGTATAGTTTTTCACTCACACGGGTAAAAGCCGTGTATAACCAACGGTAATAATCAACACCCAGCATATCGGGCGAGACAAAACCCTGATCGACAAAGACACGTTTCCATTGTCCACCCTGCGCCTTATGACAGGTTACCGCATAGCCATATTTAACCTGTATCGCATTATAATAAGGATTATTGCGCACCTGTTCCATACGCTTGCGCTTTGAACGTATTTCGGGATAATCCTCCCAAACAGCAGTAAAGAGTTTCTCGCTCTCATCCTTGGTGAGCGACGGCGATTCACTCACAAGAGTATCGAGCATTATCTTTACATCAATCTCGCAATCATCGTAATCGATAAGCGAAAGAGTAACATCGGCAAAGCGGAATCCGTACATCTCCTCCACTCCACCCACGCGGACAACCTCTGCCACATCACCATTGGCTATGAAGTCGAGTTTCTCAAGCAACGATTTGTCCTCTTTTCCAAGGACTTCGCGCCAATAGTAATTGTTCTTCACCACCATAAGCATATCGCCTCGGCTCAATTCCTCTTCGCGATAAAGTATGCGGCGGCGAATCCCCTCATTATATATATTGGCACGTTTGTTCGAACGGCACAGAACGATTGTTTCATCGGTACCGGCATCGTTATATGAGCTTTCAATAGCCTCAATCAGTTCCTCACCGCTTACACGACATATATCGGCAAAACCGGACAACCTGATCATTGGCAATGAATCTGTCTCACCATTATATATTATCTCGCGCAGGCGGGTTGCATTATAAAGGATACCAGAATCGCTCAGCTGACGCATCACCTGTGTGAGTTCAATGGCATGAACGCCGAGGAACATTGACGACAGATAATCCTGCGAAAGCGCGGGAGAGAGTTCTTCGCCCACAGGAGGAAGCTGCGCGGTATCACCCAATAGCAACAGCGAGCATCCGTTACCGGAATATACATACTCAACCAAATCATCGAGCAATGCCCCCGAACCGAAGTTGGATACACCGGCATTCGAAATCATGGAAGCCTCATCAACAATAAAGAGCGTGTTCACTGCCCTGTTGTCCATAAGAGTGAATTGTGAAGCATCAAGAATGGATTTCTGACGGTATATCCATTTATGTATGGTATATGCACTCTTGCCCGAATAGCCGGAGAACACCTTTGCGGCTCTGCCTGTGGGAGCGAGCAGCACCGTCTTGCGTCCAAGCTGTTCCATGGTGCGCACAAGAGCAGATATAAGCGTTGTTTTTCCCGTTCCGGCATAACCGCAAAGCAGGAAAATTTTCCTGTCATCGCCCGAAAGTATAAATTCCGATATCATCTCGAGTGATTTTTCCTGCTGAGATGTTGGATTGAACGGAAAATTTGTTTTAATTTGCGAAGCTAAATATTTATTTATCACTTGGAATCAATAAAAAGTTAATATAAAAACGTTTTTTCGTTTTTTTATCTTATTTTTGTGACACGAAAATAATAAATAAAAAATATATAACAATGAAAATCCTATTTAAAGTACTTTTGGGTGTTCTCGCAGCGGTTCTTGTTATTGTTAACTTCCGCAGTGTAATGAGTCCTATTAAGTTTGAAGAGATCAGAGCAAAGCGCGACAGCGCAGTAATCTACCGATTGATTGACATCAAGAATGCTGAAGTTGAGTATTACAGAGCAAACGGCAAATATACAAGCAGCTTCGACACACTCATCGACTTCGTAAAGACACAGAAGGTCTATACTGTAAAGAAAGCTTACGAGCTTAACGACCGCCAGCTTGAAAAAGTTGCTGAGATTGAGAAGAACAAGAGAAAAGTAAAGGAGATTACATTGTCTCCGGACGATGCAGACCGTATTTTCCTTGACCTGCTCAGAACAGCTGAGAAGAAAAACGATTGGAAAATCATTGATGAGCTCAATGCTATGAACAAGGACGGTGGCGATTTGCGCAACTTCCGTCGTGATACAACTTGGGTTTCTTTGATTGATACACTCTATCACGATCCGAACTTCAACGTTGACGAGTTGCCATACATCCCTTACGGCAACGGCGAAAAGTTCACTTTGCTCACAGACAGTATTGCAAAGGCTGGTGGAGGTCACACACAGCTTTTCGAGGCAAGAGCCGATTTCAGCCAGTACCTCACAGGCATCAACGACCAGGAGTATGACAACTACATCCTTGGTGTAAAGAAAAAGGTTACTCAGGTAAGACGCGAGCCTGTCCTCAACGAGAAAGGCGAGCCTATGTATGACGAATATGACGAAGAGATTGTCAGAATTATTCCTTGCCGTCGCGTAGGTAGTGTAAAAGAGGCAAACAACAATGCCGGAAACTGGGAGTGGTAATATTCAATCCATGACAAAGGATAAAATACAGAAAAAGACATTATCCATTCGTTTAAGTACGAATGGATTTTGTTTTTGCAACTATAACCCGGCACACCCAGACGGTTTAAGAATATTCACATACACCCCGGACACAGAACGCAGCCTGGCTTCAAACATCCAAACAGCTTTCGACAGTTGTCCTCTGATTGAAAAGGAGGAAAAATACGACATCAAAGCCATAATAGAGACAGGAGAATATACATGCATACCATCGGAATATGACAACACCGATGACTACAGAATGTTCTTCGACTACTGTTTTCCGAAAAAAGGTTCAGACAACGAGATAATAGCCAACAGACTGAATGCATACGGATACACAGTGCTGTTCCCTGTAGAGAAGAGCATATACGAAACCATACAGAACTATGGGAATGTGACATTCTACACCCCGGCAAGCATCATAATGAGTTATCTGAACTACAAGCCGATAGAAAAGGAACACTACATGCTTGCCT
>JAGBSZ010000116.1 GCA_017631585.1 Bacteroidaceae bacterium | reverse complement strand
TAGAGAGATTATGGATTGGGAAGAAATGTGCAATGTCGAACTTCCTGTTCCCAGTTATGAAGAACAGTTGGAAATCGTTAATGCATATAAGGCAATCACAGACAGAATTGCTCTCAAGAAGCAGATAAATGATAATTTAGCGGCCTGATAGCAGTTTAGGTAACAATGTGCTCATACTGCTCGTAAGCATCTTAATTTGTTTATTATTCTCAGAAATGGACGAGAATATTGAGGTCAAAAAGCGATTGATATTGGCAAGAGTTGTATTGTCTGGCACGATAATCTTCACGTTAAGCAAGTCAGAAACATTAAGCGAGGGATAGGTTGATACGCTGTTTTCGGCTATTGCCTGCAGATACTCCAATATGGAATCTGTAGTAAGCCACATAAACAGGAATTCGTTTGATACTGCCAATCCCTTGTTGTGAAGAACTGCAAACCCTGTCGAAACAATTAAATTGCTGGGAGGATTTTGCAGAAGTCCATAGTGTCGCAGATTGGGACGAACTGTTGAATAGATAATATCGCCGTGCATTGCCTTTCGTTTAGCTCGACTGGGGATTTCATCGGTTGCCAGATTCAACTCTTGTAGCTCAAGGATGTAGTTATCTGTGATGCTGCCTGTATCGAGATAAAGAATGGTGTCAAAAGTATCGCTTTTAGAGAGATTACCTACATTATCAATACAGTAATCTCCAACCCTGGCGAATTCCCAGCCTTCTGGCAGAGTGCTTTCGGTATCCTTGCCTGCAAAAACAGAGCTAAAGTATGTTTGTGCTTGAGTCAGTAAATTATCATTTAGCGAATAGTCGCCTGATAGGCGACCCCTTCCCCAGAACATTATAGTACAATCTTTTCAGGGTTCACGCAGACCGTGAAAGAATGGAGTGATACCATGGCAAATTTTAATGAACATGCATTGGAAATGTCCATAATGCAGTTATTCAAAGACGAGGGTTACACCTATGTCAGCGGCGACCAAATCCACCGTGAGAGAACCGAAGTTCTACTCGTCGATGATTTGAAGCAGTATCTTTACAACCGCTATGCTAAGGACGGCATTACGCCGGGCGAGGTTGATAGCATTATGCTGTCCCTGCGCAATATCTCCGGTACGATTTATGAGGCTAACAAGGCTGTTTACAAGCTGATTTCTGATGGCTTCATTCTCAACCGAGAGGACCGGAGTCAGAAAGATATCTTCATCGAGCTGATTGACTTTGAAAATGTGGATAACAACATCTTCAAGGTTGTAAATCAGTTTGAGATTGATGGCGTCAATAATCAGAGACGCATCCCGGATGGCATCGTCTTTGTAAACGGTATCCCCGTTGTTGTGCTGGAATTCAAGAGTGCGGTGAAAGAGAACACCACTATCATGGATGCCTACACGCAGCTCACCGTGCGCTACCGCAGAGACATCCCTGAGATTTTTAAGTATAACGCCTTTATCGTTATCAGTGATGGTGCCAACAATAAGTACGGCTCATTCTTCTCACCCTACGACTTTTTCTATGCGTGGAGAAAGGTCGAGGACAGCGATGTGGAGCTGGATGGCATCAACTCCCTTGTAACGATGGTGCAGGGTCTGTTCCGCAGGGACCGCCTGCTGGCAGTTATCAAGGATTTCATCTACTTCCCGGATAACTCCGATAAGGATTTGAAGATTGTCTGTCGCTATCCCCAGTTCTTTGCAGCCAACAAGCTGTTCAACAATATCAAAGAGCACATCCGTCCTGCCGGCGACGGCAAGGGTGGTACATATTTCGGTGCTACCGGCTGTGGTAAAAGCTACACCATGATGTTCCTGACCCGTATGCTGATGAAGAGCAAATTCTTCCGCTCTCCCACAATCGTTATCATTACGGACAGAACCGACCTGGACGACCAGCTTTCTAAGCAGTTCGTTGGCTCCAAGCGCTACATTGGTGACGAAACCGTTGTCAGCATCGACTCCCGTGAGAAACTCCGTCAGGAACTTCAAGGCAGAGAGAGCGGCGGTGTGTATCTCACCACCATTCAGAAATTCACAGAAGACCTGCAGTTGCTGACCGATAGAACCAATGTTATCTGCATCTCTGATGAGGCCCACAGAAGCCAGGTCAATTTGGAACAGAAGGTCAGAATCACAGATGCCGGTGTGGAACGCACCTATGGTTTTGCCAAGTATCTGCATGATTCTCTGCCCAATGCCACTTATGTAGGCTTTACCGGTACGCCCATCGATGCGACCATTGAAGTGTTCGGTGGCGTCGTAGACGCCTACACAATGACCGAAGCTGTCCGTGATGGCATTACTGTCAATCTGGTTTATGACGGTCGTGCAGCCCGCGTAACGCTCGACCAGGCAAAAATCCAGGAGATTGAGGATTACTACGCCCGCTGCGCCGAAGAGGGTTCCAACGAGCACCAAATTGAGGAGAGTAAAAAGGCTGTTGCCAATATGGAAGTCATTATTGGCGACCCGGACAGACTGAGAGCCGTTGCCCAGGACTTCATTGAGCACTACGAAACCCGCGTAGCTGAGGGCGCCACCGTTGCCGGCAAGGCAATGTTCGTCTGCGCCAACCGTTACATTGCATACGACCTTTATAAGATTATCATTTCCCTGCGCCCCGAATGGGCAGTAAAGAAGATTTGCGCTGACGGCGCTGAGCTTACCGAAAAAGACAAAAAAGAGCTGAAGCCGATTGAGAAAATCCGCATGGTTATGACTCGTAACAAAGACGACGAGCCGGAACTGTATGAAATGCTCGGAACCAAAGAAGACCGTAAAGAGCTTGACCGTCAGTTTAAGAACGTTAAATCCAACTTCAAAATTGCCATTGTTGTCGATATGTGGCTGACCGGCTTTGACGTACCTTCTCTGGATACCATTTATATCGACAAGCCCATTCAGCAGCATACCCTTATCCAGACCATTTCCCGCGTAAACCGTGTTTGCGAGGGCAAGGACAAAGGCCTGATTGTTGACTACATCGGCATTAAGAAGAATATGAACCTGGCTCTGAAGAAGTATACTAATTTTGAGAGCGAGGAATTCGAGGGCGTCGAGCAGTCCGTTACGATTGTAAAGGACCAGCTGGAAGTTCTGGGTCAAATGTTCCATAACTTTAACAGCAACGACTTCTTCCATGGGACCCCTGTCGAGCAGCTTGCTTGCCTAAACCGGGCGGTGGAGTATGTCCAGCTGACCGAGGAACTGGAAAGACGCTTTATGGCAGCCGTCAAGAGAATGAAACAGGCGTTTAACCTCTGTACATCCAGTGAGAGATTCACCAGCACCGATAGAGATTACATTGCATTCTACTGTGCGGTCCGTTCCATTCTTTTCAAGCTGACAAAGGGCGATGCGCCGGATACCGCGCAGATGAACGCCCGTGTCCGTGAGCTGCTGGAGGGTGCTATCCAATCTGACGGCATCGAGGAGCTGTTCGAAACCGGCAAGCATATCTCTATCGACATTTTCAGCGACGAGTATATGGACAAGATTAACGCCATCAAGCTCCCGAATACCAAAATCAAGATTTTGCAGCGGCTTCTGGCCCAAGCTATCGAGGAGTACCGCAAGGTCAATAAGATTATGAGTCTTGAATTCTCTGAGCGGATGAAGCGTGTTGTGGACGAATACAACAATCGCCGCCGGGACGAGGCTTTTGCCAACGAAGTTCTGGACGACGTCGCAGACCAGTTGGCTGCACTCTTGGAGGAACTGAAAAAGGAACGGGATTCCTTCAAGGATATGGTCATCGATTACGAGGAAAAGGCGTTCTACGACATCCTCAGTATCGTAGCCAGGAAGTATGAATTCGAGTACCCTGAGGACAAGATGATTGAGCTTTCCAAGCGCATCAAAGTCATTGTGGACGATAAGGCTCGCTATACCGACTGGTCCACCCGTGATGATATCAAAGCCAATCTGCAGGTAGACCTTATCCTGCTGCTGGATGAATTTGATTATCCCCCTGTAACAATCGATGATGTTTACAAGGAAGTTCTGGAACAAGCGGAAAACTTTAAGAAATACGCTAAATAAGATACGAACAAACACGAGGAAGGGCGGTCTGTTGTTATGACCAGGGACAAGTTCAAACTGATACATAGTGAACTGATTATGCAGGTGCAGTGTATTGAGAATGATTTGAAACTCATCTACGCCGGTATGCATAGCGGGGATTTCGAGGAGAATCTTGATATGCTGGAAAAGGCAAATCTTGGCACCGTAATCAGAAAACTTAGGGAGCTCGATTACAGCGACGGACATCCTGACCTTTCCAAGCAAGACTATGCCCTTTTGGAGCAGATTCGTGAAATTCGAAATTATTGGTGTCACCAATGTTTTCTGGACTATGTCTACATACAGGATGATTACCAAAGGGAAAGGAAATTTCAACAGGTTGCTCAGCGGTTGAGCGAGGATGAAAACCGCACATGGGATTTGCACGAACATCTGCAGCAGCTTCGTAATAAGATGCTGCGCAGGTACCACCGTGTATAAGAAGGGGTATTCATACAACTGATACAGGAGGTGTCCAATTATGATGATAAGTCCCGAATCTTATTACGAAATGAACCTGAAAGGCAAGCCTGCCGACCGGATTATGTCAACCATCCGCGGCTTGAAGCAGGAGATTGGGCGCCTTAAGAATACGATGGAGCATCCGGACTACGGTATCGAGCCGGTTATGTGCCCCAGCGAGGCCACCCGTCTTTCGTGCACAAGGGATTACCTAAACCGGGCGAAGCTTGCTCTGGCAGAAGCCGGTGTTGTGTATAAGCCATCGCAAGCCGAATTAAAGGCACAGGAATTTGAAAACAATTTCCCCTTTATCAGCAAAATCATTTTCTTCATCGGCGGATTCTTTGGTGGGTACGAAACCAGAACCGTCACTATCAACGGCGATGAGATTTGCATAAATGTTGAGCATTCACTGATACCTACACCATCCAATCTTGGGGAGTTCGAAATCGAGCCGCTGGATAAAGAGGAATTCATGGATGAGCTGAGCCGCCTGTACATTGGTGAGTGGCGTCGCTCTTACCGTCCCGAGCGTTTCGGATATTCTTACTGCGACGGTACGCAGTGGGAGTTGGAAATCCAGTTCTCCAATGGAGCCAAGCCTTTCAAGTGTTACGGTGATAATTCGTATCCGTATAATTTTGATAAATTCCAGGAACTGCTTGGCATAGACACTACGGAGGAGCCTGAGGAGGAAGAGGATGAATAAGTTCGCGATTCTAACAAAATATCTGCCTCAGATTGCTGACGATAGCTTCGGAACATGGATTATCGACCGCGAGAACGACGGCACCCCGGAGCATCCCATCCAAATGCCCTATGTGCACTACACAGAAATGGTTGACCATTTTGTACATGATGTGTATGCGTTTATGGAGGCAAATGAGGAATTTGAACTTAACCGATACGGAGAAATCCTGCAGCAGAACGGATGGGAATGGGGCAGCCAATCTATGAGTGAAGCTGATGTTTCCAATAAAGATGCCCGTTGTGTTATGGCATTGATTATGGGTGCTGTCCGGGCGGAACGGTTCTGTGATGGTGCATTGCTCAGGTTCTTTAGAGAGGGCTGCATTCGCAACTGGCTGGAACGCTTGAAAGAGATAGATGAAGGAGCAATCTGATTATGTGCAATGATATTATTTTGGATACCAAATTAGTTGGCGATATAAAGGGTCAATTCTATGTTCCTTCCTATCAGCGTGGATACAGATGGGGTGAGGATGAAGTTACTCGTCTATTGGATGACGTGTATTACAATGGCAAGCGCAATTATTGCCTGCAGCCTGTTGTTGTGCGTAAGAAAGGCGATGCCTTTGAACTGGTAGATGGTCAACAGCGTTTGACTACACTGTACCTCATTTACAAGTATATGAAGAATGTAAACCCGTTCTTCAATGAGCCTGCGTTCTCTCTTACATACGAAACGCGGGAGCAGTCTGCAGACTTCTTAAAAACGATTGACCTTTCTAAGCAGGAAGACAATATCGATTTTTGGTTCATTGCAAACGCCTATAAGACCATACAGAAATGGTTTGAGCATGATTTGCAGATTCGCGTTATGCACATTTTCGAATACTTCAAGGAAGATGTGAAAATCATTTGGTACGAGGTGGGCGAAAACGAGGATGCCATTTCTCTGTTTACGCGTCTAAATATTGGTAAAATCCCCCTAAC
>JAGBSZ010000115.1 GCA_017631585.1 Bacteroidaceae bacterium | reverse complement strand
TTTCTACTATAAATAAAAACGAGATATTTGCTACAAGGCATAATATCGTAGATTCATATATCCAATGTGCAAAGTGCTTTGCACATTGGATATATTGTTATACCCTGTTGTGTCAAAATTTTTATAATCCATAAAATACAAAAACTTATGAAAAAGACATTATTAGCAATTTTGGGGCTTTTTGTAGCCATGACATCGCTATTTGTTTCGTGTAGCGAAAATGAGCCTGTTTACTACAACGTCTCGGTAAGCAACACCGAAGGAGGTAAGGCACACTTTGTGGGTAACTACTTGGGGGCTTCAATGCTAGTAGACGAAGGCGAGAGTATTACAGTTGTTGCAATTCCTGATGAAGATTATCTCTTTATTGGATGGTATTTAGGCAATTCTGAAACTCTTTTAAGTACGGAGCTTACTTATACAACAGTTGTAAATAAAGATTTTACATTGGTAGCCAAGTTCGGCAAGTTGCAGGACATCTCTATCAGCTGTTCACCGGGTGGAAAAGTTTCGTTCAAAGATTCTGCAGAAGAAACTTTGCATTTATTGCTTGGTGAGGAAGTTACCGTTGTTGCAACCATAGATGAGGGTTATGAGTTTATTGGTTGGCTCGTTGGCAATAGCGAAACGGCTGTAAGTACTGATGCTGAATATACATTTACTGTAAGTGAAAATATTGCTTTGTTCGCAAAATTTAGAGAAGTTGTTGCTTCTTCTCAATATGAGGCCATTGACCTTGGCTTGCCCAGTGGTGTTAAATGGGCTTCTTTCAATGTTGGCGCGACCAAACCAGAAGAATACGGTGGTTATTATGCTTGGGGTGAAACCGAAGAAAAAGAGAATTATAGTTGGGGTACCTATAAATGGTGTAATGGTTATGAATATTCTTTTACCAAGTATTGCGCTTATGATGACTCTGATATAGATTATACTACTATTGATAATAAAACCGTTCTTGACCCAGAAGATGATGTTGCTCATGTTAAATGGGGTGGTGATTGGCGTATGCCTACAAAAGCGGAACAAGACGAATTGTGTGAAGAATGCGATTGGGAGTGGACAACCCTTAATGGCGTTTATGGTTACAAAGTAACCGGTTCTAATGGTAACAGTATCTTCCTTCCTGCTGCAGGCGAGCGTTATGAAACAGATACCGACTACAAAGGCAGATATGGATACTATTGGTCAAGTGAGTTGAGCGTTGATGACAGCAGGTTCGCTTACATCTTGAAATTCCGCGATGATGATTGGGCATGGGACGACGATGTCCGCTACTGTGGCCTTCCCGTTCGTCCTGTAGGTAACGGGAGTGTTGCTCCTACGGTTAGTTATACAGTTTCTGTTTCAAGTGATGAAAATGGAGTTGTTTCAATAGACGGTGAAAATATACAGTCTGCCACTGTTGCTGCTGGTGCTACAGTGACTGTTTCTGCTACAGCAAACGAAGGTTATGAGTTTATTGGTTGGTTCGTTGGCAATAGCGGAATGGCAGTAAGTGCTGATGCTGAATATACATTTACTGTAAGTGAAAATATTGCTTTGTTCGCAAAATTTAGAGAAGTTGTTGCTAGTTATACAGTCTCTGTTTCAAGTGATGAAAATGGAGTTGTTTCAATAGACGGTGAAAATATACAGTCTGCCGCTATTGCTAATGGTGCTACAGTGACTGTTTCTGCTACAGCAAACGAAGGTTATATTTTTAATGGCTGGTTTAAAGGTGATATCAAAATTAGCAGTGAATTAACTTATTCATTTATAGTAAACGACGATATTGCTCTTATAGCAAAGTTTTTTAATCCTAATGGTCGTGAATACGTTGACTTAGGTTTACCTAGTGGAACATTGTGGGCTTCTTGCAACGTTGGCGCAACTGCACCCGAGAAGTACGGCAGTTACTACTCTTGGGGTGAAACTAAAAGTTTTTCCGGCAAATACTCTTATTATAATTACGGCAGAGATATTTCCGGCACACAGTATGATGTTGCCCACGTTAAATGGGGTGGTGATTGGCGTATGCCAACTTATGAAGAACAAGACGAATTGTGTGAAGAATGCGATTGGGAGTGGACAACCCTTAATGGCGTTTATGGTTTCAAAGTGACCGGTCCTAACGGTAACAGTATCTTCCTCCCAGCTGCGGGCTACCAGGACTATTATGAGGGTGCCAAGAGTAGAGGCTCCTACGGCTACTATTGGTCAAGCACGTTGAGCGGCGACGACGTTGCTTACGACTTGTATTTTCACGGCCCCAACTACTTTGGCCCCGAGTTCTACGGCATGGGCGCTAAAGGATGCGAGGATGGTTGCAGTGTACGCCCTGTTATAAAGTGATTTACCAAGCATGCCTTGTGGAATGCTCCCCAATTATTCAAATTGCGCGTCACAGTGTTGCTGTGGCGCGCAATTAATTTATTTAATTTATTTTTTTTGAACCCACTTTAAGTGGGTTCAAAAAAAATGCACCATCGCTTGTTTAAATAAAGTTACATCTCTTTAAACGTTTAAACATTGTATTTACTATTTTTGCAAAAGAAAATATAATATCTCGAAATGAAGAACAAACAATCGATAGTAGGGCATTTGGCTTGTTTTGTGGCGTATGCTATTTTTGGTTTCAACATTATTGTGTGTAAGGATTTGACAGCAGGTCAGCTTATATCTCCTCTGACTATTTTCTGTCTCAGGTCACTTGGTGCGGGTGCTCTCTTCTGGCTTATTTCGCTCTTTACCCCAAAGGAAAAGGTCGAGGGAAGGGATTATATCAGGATATTTGCGGCATCGATGCTGGGATTTTTCGTTTGCCAGCTTACTTTTCTTGTGGGTATTCCGCACATTACCCCCATGGATTGTTCGGTGCTGTCGGCAATATCGCCCATTTACACTATGATAATTGCTGCCATGGTGCTGAAAGAGCCTATTACATGGCAAAAGGCGGGTGGTGTTATTATAAGTTTTGCGGGTATAATATACCTGATTGTGAGCCGTACTTCGGCTGAGGGTGCTGCTGAAACCTCTCTCTTTGGAATACTCATGATTATTCTCAATTCTTTGAGCTTTTCTCTCTATTTGGGAATATTCAAGCCTCTTATCGGCAAGTATTCGGTTGTTACATTCATGAAGTGGATTTTCCTGTTTGCCTTTGTGGTCTCTGTACCCTTTTCTGCCGGGGAGATTGTTACTTTGAATCGGAATGCGATTCCTGCAATTCAGCTTGCCGAACTTGCTTATCTCATTTTCTGTGCTACGTTCATAACATATTTCCTTATTCCGGTGGGGCAAAAACGTATCAGACCTACACTTGTGAGTATGTACAGTTATGTTCAGCCGATTATTGCCATTGTAATCAGCATTTGTGCCGGCATGGAGATGCTTACATGGCAAAAGATTCTTGCAGCGATTATGGTTTTCGGTGGCGTGGCTGTTGTAAGCTATAGCAAGAGCCGTGTGGAGTAATGGTATCTGTTTGTAGTATAAATAAACTTAAAAGGCTTTTTATTCTGCAATAAAAATGCTATACTCGCGTTGTGATTATAAAATGGTTGAGCATTATGAACAGTAACAACTATTGCGTTATAATGGCAGGTGGCTTGGGTACACGTCTGTGGCCTATGAGCCGCAAGGTGTATCCTAAGCAGTTTCAGGATATTCTCGGGTGTGGCAGAACTCTGTTGCAGCAGACATACGACAGATACTCGCGTATAGTTCCGCCTGAGAACATTATAATATCAACGCATGTCGATTATACCGACATTGTGCATGAGCAGTTGCCCGAGGTTGCCAAGGAGAGGGTGGTGCATGAGCCTGCTTTCCGCGGAACGGCTCCGAGTATAGCCAATCTTGCGTGTCACATACATGCGCTTAATCCCAATGCCAACATTGTTGTTGCGCAGAGCGACCAGTTGGTTCTTGATGAGAATAAATTTATTGAGGTTGTGAGCCGTGGTTTCGACTTTGTTGCCGCCAACAACCGTCTTGTGGTCATCGGTATCAAGCCTACTCATCCCGAAACGCGATACGGATACATTCAAGCCGAGGGCGACCCTGAGAATGAACTATTCTACAAGGTGCGTACTTTCACTGAAAAGCCGGCTCTTGAATTTGCACAGGTTTTTGTTGATAGCGGTGAGTTTTATTGGAACTCGGGTATTTATATATGGAATGTACAGGCTATAATAGATACAATGTCGCGCTGTCTGCCGGATATGATGAATGTCCTCAAGGATATTTACAGCCGTATTCCCGACCGCGATATGCGCCGTCGTCAGGCATACGAGCTTTATACTTCGTTCCCTACGGCTTCGTTCGACCTTAATGTGATGGAACGTGCCGATAATGTATCTCTGGTGGTGGGTGAGTTCGGCTGGGCTGATATCGGAACATGGGATACTCTCTATTCTACATTGCCCAAGGATGCCGACGGCAATGTCCTTGCCGGATGTCGGGTGCTTAAATATGACAGCCATAACAATATGGCTGTGTTGCCCAAGGATAAATTGCTTGTGATGCAGGGGGTGGATGATTTGCTTGTCGTGGATACTGCCGATGTGTTGCTTGTGTGCAAGAAGGGCAATGAGCGGGATATACGTAAGTTCCTCAATGATGCGAAAATGAAGTTGGGTGAAAACATAGGATGATAGAGACAAGCCTCTATCATCCTATGTTTATTGATAAATCTCTAAGATTTTTTACGCTCGCTGTGAAATATTCAAGCAAGCTTGATATTATTTGCCTTTAGCCCCTTCGGGCGGCGACCGTTGGTTCGCTCGCTATTGCTATCTTTGAGATAAATCTCGAAGATTTTTCACGCTCGCTATGAAATATTCAAGCAAGCTTGATATTATTTCGCTCGCTATTGCTATCTTTGCATAATATTTGGGGAAGTGTTTCCCTTGATTTCTTTTTGACAATTTTATGGGAGAATTTGAAATGATCGCAAAGACCTTTCAGGGGCTTGAGGAGGTCTTGGCAAAAGAGTTGGTTGCTCTTGGTGCAAATAATGTCCAGATTGGACGTCGTATGGTGTCGTTTACAGGTGATAAGGCACTTATGTACAAAGCTAATTTTCACCTTCGCACCGCGGTGCGTATCCTTAAACCTATAATGCACTTCAAGGCATCGAGTGCCGATGAGGTTTATGAGGTAATCAAGGCTGTCGATTGGGAGCAGTATCTTAACTGGGGCTCTACATTCTCGGTAGATGCCGTTGTGTATAGCGATGTCTTCCGTCATTCAAAGTTTGTGGCATACCGTGTAAAGGATGCTATTGCCGACCATTTCAACGAGAAGCATGGCAAACGTCCGTCTGTGCGTCTGAATAATCCCGACTTGATATTCCACATACATATTGCCGGTGAGGATTGTACTCTTGCCTTTGACAGCTCGGGTGAGTCTCTGCACCGTCGCGGTTATCGTGTTGAGACTGGTGCAGCTCCTATCAATGAGGTGCTTGCTGCGGGTATGATTATGCTCACAGGCTGGAACGGCGAGTGTGACTTCATCGACCCAATGTGCGGTTCGGGTACTATACCCATCGAGGCGGCTCTTATTGCCCGTAACATCGCTCCCGGTGTGTTCCGCCAGGGATATGCATTTGAAAAGTGGAACGATTTCGACAGTGAACTGTTTCGTTCTATCTATGAGGATGACTCTGCAGAGCGCGAATTCAAGCATAAGATTTATGGTTATGACGTGGATGGTCGCATGGTGGCATGTGCGCGTCGCAATGTAAAGTCGGCAATGATGGGTGACATCATTGAGATTGAGTGCCGCGACATCAAGGATTTTGTACAGCCCGAGGAGCGTGCCATGATGGTTGTGAATCCTCCTTACGGCGAGCGTCTTGTGTTGGAGAATCTTTTGAACATATACAAGGAACTCGGTGCGCGTCTGAAACATTCGTTCCAGGGCAACGAGGCTTGGGTAATAAGCAGCAGCTATGATTGCTTCGACCAGATTGGTCTCAAGGCTTCGGCACGTATTCCTTTGTACAATGGTGACCTCGATTGTGAGTTCCGCAAGTATGAGATGTTCCAGGGTAAGTATAAAGGATTCCGTGATGAGGGCAATGCTCTCAAAAAGGATTTTGCACCGTTGAAACGCAAATCGCGTCTTACAGGTCTTGACGGCGAACAGCGTCCGTCACGCAAGGAACGCGAGGCTGATAACTTCTCAAGCGAGATTGACAGCGATTCAATGCGTCGTCGTCGTGAGTTGGAGTCTTATTTCGATTCTTACAAGTCACGTAAGGCTGCACCTCGCCGAAAGAGCGAAGACGAGGGCAAGGGTGAGCGTCGCGCCGAAAACCGTGGCGAGCGTCGCGAAAAGCCTTTTGCAAATGACAGACCTCGCAAATTCGAGGGTGACAAACGTGGCGATTTCCGTCAGGGCGCACGCGACAACAGAAAAAATGATGATTCGCGCAAACCTTATGCACGTGGCGGAAAGCCTGAAAGAAAAGAGTCTAACCGCAAGCAGGGCGATTTCAAACCATTGCGCGGAGGAAAGAGAAAGGATTTTAACAGAAACTGAAAACATAACAAATAAATATCACAGCTATGAATATTTTGCTTTTAGGTAGCGGAGGTCGTGAGCATGCCCTTGCATGGAAAATTGCTCAGAGTCCAAAGGTGGATAAATTGTATATTGCGCCGGGAAATGCCGGAACAAAGGAGGTTGGTGAAAATGTGAATATCAAGGTAACCGACTTTGATGCCATTGCCGAGTTTGTTCTTGCCAATAATGTAACTATGGTTGTGGTTGGTCCTGAGGACCCATTGGTAAAGGGAATATATGACTATTTCCAGGCCGATGAGCGTTTGAAGGAGATTGCCGTTATTGGTCCCACAAAGGGTGCGGCAGAACTTGAGGGAAGCAAGAACTTTGCAAAGGAGTTTATGCAGCGTCACTCAATCCCTACTGCGGCATACAAGGCGTTCACTTCTGCCGACAAAGAGGAGGCTTACCGTTTCCTCGAGGGCTTGAAGGCTCCTTATGTGCTTAAGGCTGATGGTCTTTGCGCAGGTAAGGGTGTTCTTATTCTTCCAACCCTCGAAGAGGCAAAGAAGAGCCTTGACGAGATGCTTGACGGTATGTTCGGCGACTCTTCGGCAACAGTTGTTATTGAGGAGTTCCTTGACGGTATCGAATGTTCTGTATTCGTTCTTACCGACGGAAAGGATTATGTAATACTTCCCGAGGCTAAGGACTACAAGAGAATCGGTGAGGGTAATACCGGTCTGAATACAGGTGGTATGGGCTCTATCTCTCCTGTTCCTTTCGCTACAAAGGAGTGGATGAAAAAGGTTGAGGATAGAATTATAAAGCCCACCGTTGACGGTCTTGTAAAGGATAATCTGCTATATAAGGGATTTATCTTCTTTGGTCTTATAAATGTTGAGGGCGAGCCAATGGTTATCGAGTATAACGTGCGCATGGGTGACCCTGAGACAGAATCTGTGATGTTGCGTCTCAAGAGCGATATTGTCGAGCTTTTCGAGAAAGTTGCGGCAGGAACTCTTGCAGGAACAACTGTGGAGTTCGATGAGAGAACTGCTGTATGTGTGATGCTTGTATCGGGCGGTTATCCCGAGGCATACGACAAAGGCTTTGTAATGACAGGCTTTGAGAATGTAAAGGATAGTATCCTTTTCCATGCGGGAACTGCCGAAAAAGACGGCAATGTGGTTACAGCCGGCGGTCGTGTCATTGCTGCTGTTTCATACGGTGATTCACGTGCTGAGGCTCTTGAAAAATCTTTCCGTTCGGCTAATGCCATCAATTACGAAAAGAAGTATTTTAGAGGAGATATAGGTTTTGACTTACAGTAAATCGTGGCAGGGGCGTTTCGTGTCGGGCAGGGCTACTGCACCGGTGCTTCTTGGCGTGTCGTTGTTGATGTGGCTCGTCGGAATCTTTCTTGATGCTCCTGTAAATGATTTGTCACTGTTTGGGTTTAATATAGGGAACGTGGTGTCAAGGTGCATCACGTTCGCTTGTTTTGCCTTGGCAGGAGTGATGATGTCGTCGTTGTATATCTTCGACCGTCGCATACGTTGGTTCTTTTCGCTCTTCTTCTATCTGGCAGGCGTGTCGCTTTTTATGCATGGATGTGTAGGATATTCGCTATCCCTGATTCCTTTCCTTCTTATTGTGCTACGTGTTTTTGCCTGTAAGCAGGAAGAGGATTGCCGGTATGCTCTTTTTTCGGCTTTTGCGGTCTTTGGTCTTGCGACGATGCTGTTTCCGCAGTTTATAATGCTGTTGCCTCTCTTTGTCTTTTATATATCGATGACATCTTTGGCAGGCAGAAGAGATGTTTTTTCAATTCTGCTCGGTCTGCTTACTCCTTATTGGTTCTTGTTCGGGATTGATTATATTTTTCCGCACCTGATAGAGCAAAGCGGCTTATTTACAGCTCCATTCAAATATCTGATATCCCCGACACTTTCACTGCCGTCATTGCTTGATGTGTTTCTGCTTGTTGTGGATTTGTCGGTTCTGATACCCTTTGTGTTCATTTTTTCGGGCTCGTCGTATCCGGGCAAGCCTTTGCTGAGGAAAAGACTTAAGTTCTTTGCATGGCAGAATCTCTATTTTGTGGCTCTTGCCTTTCTGTATGCCAATGATTATAACCTGTATTATATATGGGCTCTGCCATCGTTGGCTGTGATGCTTGCTTATATCTTTTCACTGAAGGTTACAAGATTTTCAAGATTCTATTTTGTTATAATCAATATATTGTTATTGGTGATTCTTCCTTTGAGCCTATGGTTGAGCCGATAGTGGAATTTTTCAAGGATTATGGCTATTGGGGTATGGGAATGCTTGCTTTCCTGTCCGGGACAATAGTGCCTGTAGCGAGTGAGGTGCTGCAGGTATTCTTTTTGGGCTTGGGGCTTAATGCTGTGGGGATAACCCTTGCCGCAACATTGGGTAATACATTGGGTGGTATCACATGTTTTCTGTTGGGCTCGTTGGCAAGCAAGGAGTGGGTTCTTCACTTTTTCAATGTGCCGGAGAAACAGATAATACGTGCAGATGCGATAATACAAAAGTATGGTTTCCTGGCTGCCGGATTGTCGTTTGTGCCGGTTATAGGCGATGTTCTGCTTATTATGCTTGGAATTATGCGCGTGGGGAAAACCAAGGTCATTGTTGTTATGGCTTTGGGCAAGCTTGCCCGTTATGCTTTTATTACAGCCTCTTATTTTGGGATTGCCGAACTGTTCGGCTTTTAGCTTTACCGTGGTCAGTACGATGCTGAAGCCTTTATGCCCTCTTTCTCAAGCATAGCAACAATTCTGTCAAGTTCTTCGTGGGTCGCTTTAATCAAGCCTTTCTGAGGCGTTTCGCGGTCAATGGTGTATATCATCACTTCGCGTGGTGCAATCTCTTTTACGGCTTCAAGCCACGGCAACACGTATTCGTCTGTAGTGTTATTTACATCAACGCCGTTTACATTGCCTTTCAGGAACATTGTCTGTATGATTGCTTTTCTCTCAAATGCTTTCATACAACCGATAATTTCGCTTAAATCGTATCTGCCGGTGGGACGGTCGAGGAACGAAATATAATCGCTGTTGACTGTGTCGAGCTTGAGTATGTTGTTGTCAACTTTTCTTAGTGCCTCAAAAACCCTCTCTTTTGTTATCTGTGTGGCATTGGTCAGCACGCTGATTTTTGCATCAGGGCAATATCTGTTGCGCAGGGCTATTGTGTCATCTATTATTGCGTCAAAATCGGGGTGAATGGTAGGTTCTCCGTTGCCGGCAAATGTAAGCACGTCGGGATATTCTTCTTTGCTTGCCATCTCTTTCAGTTTCTCTTCGAGTGCAACGGCAACCTCTCCACGTGCCGGCAACCTTTTCTTTGTGCGGTGTGCGGCATTGAATCCGCATTCGCAGTAAAGGCAATCGAATGTACACACCTTGCCATCATCCGGCAATAGGTTTATTCCTAATGATATTCCTAATCGTCGGCTCTTGATGGGGCCGAATATCGGTGACGGAAAGATTATTGTTGCCATTCTTTTTGTTGTTTGACGGTGTTATATGGTTTCTCTTTTTTCAGAACAACCGGCATGGGGTGCTGGTTTGTTATTTTCTGCCAAAATCAGCAGGAATCTCTCCCCATTTGTCGGTCTCCCATTTAATTAGCCTGGTAGAGTAACTGTTCTCTCTCAGCCACTTTTCTGCGCGTTCGATGTATTTGAAGAGCTCTTCGCTCTTGCTGTCTCGGGGCAGTTTTGTCTTGCACTGCTTGCCTTTTATCCATATCAGGGCATTGCGGCTGTCGGAATATATCGGCAGGTCTATACCGCGCTGTTTCAATAGTGCCAGCCCGTGTACTATGGCAAGAAATTCGCCGATGTTGTTTGTGCCGAACATTGGACCAAAGTGAAAAATCTCTTCACCTGTGCCAACATATACTCCTCTGTACTCCATCATACCGGGGTTTCCGCTGCATGCAGCATCTACGGCAAGGGCATTGCGAATAATTTCGGCAGGATAGCTCCCCGGGGTGATTTTGGCTTTTTCCTTGTTGCCTTGTCCTATGTAGTCGTGGGGCGAGGAACTATATGCCCTTTCAGCCTCTTCGAGGGTATCGAACGATTTGTAAAGAGCCTGCTTGACGCCCTTTATTTGCTCCTGGCACTCATCCCAGCTTTTGTATATGCCGGGGATGAGTCCGTTCCAAACTACATAGAAACGTTTTTTTGCCATACAGCTTTAATTACATTCTTTCGGGAACTTCTATACCCAAAAGGCTCATTGCGCTCTTGATTACTTTGCCTACGTTGTGTGTGAGCAATATGCGGAATGATTTTGCAGCTTCGTTCTCCTCTTTGAGAATGCTGAAGTCGTGATAGAACTGGTTGTACTCCTTTGCAAGCTCGTATGCGTAGTTTGCAATGCCCGAAGGAGAGTAGTCTGTACCTGCCTGCTTTACAACTGCAGGGAACTCATTAAGCATACGTATGATGGCACACTCTTTCTCGCTTATGCTTTCAGGCATGGCTGTGTTTGTGCTTACGCCGGCTTCTGCCGCCTTGCGCTCGATAGAGCGTGTGCGTGCGTATGTGTATTGGATGAACGGTCCTGTATTTCCGTTGAAATCGATTGATTCCTTAGGGTTGAACAACATGTTCTTGCGTGCATCAACCTTGAGCATGAAGTATTTCAATGCACCAAGACCTATGATGCGGTTAATATTGGCTTTCTCCTCTTCGCTGAGGTCGTTCAGCTTGTTGCCAAGCTCCTCTGATGTCTCACGGGCAGTATTTATCATTTCGTCCATAAGGTCATCGGCATCCACAACGGTACCTTCGCGGCTCTTCATCTTGCCTTCGGGCAACTCTACCATACCGTATGAGAAGTGTACAAGACCTTTACCCCATGAGAAACCGAGTTTGTCGAGCAACAGTGACAGCACCTGGAAGTGGTAGTTCTGCTCGTTACCCACAACATATACCATCTTGTCGATTGGGTAGTCGCGGAAACGCAATTGGGCTGTACCTATGTCCTGTGTCATATAAACCGATGTACCGTCGCTGCGCAACAGTAGTTTTTCGTCGAGTCCGTCGTTTGTGAGGTCTGCCCACACCGATTCGTCCTCTCTGCGGTAGAAAATTCCTTTCTCCAAGCCGCCGAGAACGGTCTCCTTACCTACAAGATATGTGTCGCTCTCATAGTAAATCTTGTCGAAATCCACTCCAAGGCGTTTGTATGTCTCGTCGAATCCTTCATATACCCAGTTGTTCATCTTTTCCCAAAGAGCGCGTACCTCCTTGTCACCTGACTCCCATTTTACAAGCATCTCGCGTGCCTCAGCCATAAGCGGTGACGCTGCTTCAGCCTCCTCCTTGCTCATGCCTTTCTCCATAAGTTCGTTGAGTTCTGCCTTATAGTGCTTGTCGAATGCTACGTAGTAGTCACCGATAAGGTGGTCGCCCTTCTTGCCGCTGCTTGCAGGTGTCTCGCCATTGCCCCATTTCTGCCATGCAAGCATCGACTTACAGATGTGGATACCGCGGTCGTTTACAATATTGGTCTTTACAACCGTGTTGCCGTTTGCCTCAATGAGGTTCGACAAGGCATAGCCGAGCAGGTTGTTGCGGATATGTCCCAAGTGAAGAGGCTTGTTGGTGTTGGGTGATGAATATTCCACCATTACAAGAGGTGAGTTCTCTGTTACAGGAAAGATGCCCCACTTCTCGTCGTTGTTGATTTCGTTGAGCAAATCAACCCAATAGCTTGGTGAAATTGCGACATTCAAGAAGCCTTTTACAACATTGAATGATGAAATGGCTGTGATATTGTTCTTTAGATATTCACCAATCTCCTGTGCTGTATCTTCGGGTTTCTTCTTTGAAAGGGCAAGGAACGGGAATACTACAACGGTGTAGTCACCTTCGAACTCCTTGCGTGTCTTTTGCAACTGTATCTTTTCTGCGCTGAAGTCGGCACCGTAAAGGCTCTTGATTGCCTCTACCACACTCTGTACCAATGTTGTTTCAATATTCATTGTATTATGTTTTTTATTTGTTTCCTGTTTAATGTTCTGCATCAAACGACAAAGTTACGAAATATAATCGTCTTTTGCTATGCAAAAAAACAATAAACTGTTATAGAAATTTAAATAATCGCTGTATTTGGCATTTTGGAAAGTCAAAATTGCTGTTTTGTATTATCTTTGCACCCGACTTTGAATATACATAGCTCTCGCTTTGAAAAACATCGAAGCAAATTTCATGTTTCTCGCCCGTTTATGTGTATCTTCGCAAAGGAATATTGCAGAATTAAATTTTTATGAATAGAATACCGGTAGTTACAAAAAATCTTCTTGCCATTAACGTGGTCATGTTCTTGGCTTTGATTGTTGCCGACAAAAACGGCATCGACCTGAATAACATCCTCGGTCTCCATTTTTATATGTCTGAGGAATTCCATCCGTATCAGTTGGTTACATATATGTTCATGCACGGTGGTTTCTCGCATCTCTTCTTCAATATGTTTGCCTTGTTTATGTTCGGACGAACATTGGAGTATGTGTGGGGACCCAAGCGTTTTCTGATATTTTATGTTGTTGCCGGTTTGGGTGCAGCCTTTGTGCAGGAGCTTGTTGGTGCAGTGCGTTTCTACAATCTGGTTGAGGGTGTCGAAGCCGATAAGCTTGCCATTGTTTTTGAAGAGGGTGCTGCCGCATTGCGCGAAGGCAAGAATTTTATTATTCCCAAACTTGCGGAGCTTAATCTGGTGCTTAACTCGCAAACTGTGGGTGCGTCCGGTGCTGTGTATGCTATTCTGCTCGGTTTCGGAATGCTTTTTCCTAATGAGAGAATGTATGTTTTCCCCATTCCATTCCCTATAAAAGCCAAATTCTTTGTTATGGGTTATGCTCTTATAGAACTGTATATGGGAACTGTCGGCACGCCTGATGGGGTGGCGCATTTTGCTCATCTTGGCGGTATGCTGTTTGGCTTTATCCTGATTTTGTTGTGGCGTAAGAAAGGTGAAATAGGAGGTCCGTATGTTTAATGATATTCTTCAGAAATTCCGATTGCAGAACATTGTCGGCAAATTCATTTATGCCAATGTTGCGGTGTATATAATCGTCGTTTTAATCGGTGTTTTTTCGGTGTTGTTCAATGCCGGAAACATAGGAAATGTACTTATAAAATATTTCGAGTTGCCATCGTCGTTGACTATGCTGTTGCATCGTCCCTGGACGTTGTTTACATATATGTTCATGCACGAGCAGTTTACGCATATTCTCTGGAATATGTTTGCACTATATTTTTTCGGAAAGATTTTTATCGATTTTTATTCGATACGTCATTTTGTGGGAACGTATATCATCGGCGGTCTTTTTGGTGGCTTGGCTTTTGTGCTGTCATACAATCTGTTTCCCTATTTTGCCCCATATGTGGATAATTCATATCTGATAGGTGCTTCAGCTTCGGTTCTGGCAATTGTTGTGGCAGCGGCTGTGCGTAACCCGGCATACAGAATCAACCTGTTGCTTGTGGGTAGCATCAAGTTGTCAACCTTTGCCATAATCACTGTTGCTATTTCGGTTTTTATGCTTTCAGGAAACAATGCCGGCGGAAATTTTGCCCATCTGGGTGGTGCTGCTGCAGGATGGCTTGTAGCATATATGCTGAATAAGGGGGTGGATATTACTTCTGTTGTAAACAAGCCTGTGGATTGGATTTCTGCGCTTTTCAAGAAAGAGAACTATCGCAGGAAAAAGAAAACAAGATTCAAATATTCCGCTGGAGGCAGAAAGACTGATTACGAATACAATGCCCGAAAAAAAGAGAATGAGGCAGAGGTTGACCGCATTCTTGAGAAGATAAAGAAAGGCGGTTACTCTTCGCTAAGCGATGACGAAAAGAGACGACTTTTTGATGCTTCGTCAAAATAAGAGAACTTTAAAAACTGACAGCTTGTTGTTCAACGGGTTGTCTGTTTTTTTTAACGAAAAAGCGTTTTTATTCCTTATTTTATTAATGTGTGTAAAGAAAAACCTTGCAAATGGGTTATACTTTTAGAAAAAAACACTATATTTGCGCGATTTTGATAAAATGGCAAAAATAAATCATAATAAAATTTAATAAAAATGCAGAACAAAGGATTTGTAAAAGTATTTGCAGCACTGCTGACACTTGTATGTTTGTTCTACCTTTCATTCTCGGTTGTAACAAGCTATCATGCAGGTAAGGCCGAAGAGAGTGGCGACAGCAAGCATTACATGGATTCTATGCAGAACGAGAACGTTTGGCTTGGTATCTATTCTTTGAAAGAGTGCCGCGAATTGGAGATTGGTCTTGGTTTGGACCTTAAAGGTGGTATGTATGTCATCATGGAAGTTTCTGTTCCTGATATTGTTAAGTCTTTGTCAGGCAACAAGCAGGATGAGAACTTCAAGACAGCATTGAACAATGCGCGTCAGGCAACCATCAATGGCGGTGATTATATCACAGCGTTTATCAACGAGTATCACAAAGTTGCTCCGGGCAGCAGCCTTGCGTCACTTTTTGCAACACACGACTTGAAGGATAAGGTTTCTCAGAACTCTACCGACAAGGAAGTTGAGGCTGTTTTGCGCGACGAGGTTAAGGCGGCTGTTGACAACTCTTATAATGTGTTGCGTTCTCGTATCGACCGTTTCGGTGTTGTACAGCCTAACATTCAGGCTATCGAAGGCGGTATGGGTCGTATCATGATCGAGCTTCCCGGTATCAAGGAGCCTGAGCGTGTACGTAAGTTGTTGCAGGGTTCTGCAAACCTCGAATTCTGGGAGACTTACAGCATCGACGAGATTTCAAAGGTTGTTTATCCCGCATTGCAGGATCTTGACAAGAAACTTGAGGGTGAAGGTTTGATGTCAAACTCCAGCTTGCAAACACATCATATTGCACAGTTGGTCTTGCTCACTACAGCGATACTGCTGCTATCAATAAGATTCTTGCAAGCAACGAGGCTAAGATGACTCTTCCACGCGACCTTCGTATGATGTGGAGTGTTGCCGCTTTTGAGGGTGACTCTACAAGCACTGTTTTTGAGCTCAATGCAATCAAGGTAACAGAGCGTAACGGCAGAGCTCCTGTTGAGGGTGAGGTTATCTCTGATGCAAAGGGTGGTTTCGACCAGCTCGGTGCTCCTTGCGTAGATATGCAGATGAATGTCGAGGGCTCAAGAAAATGGGCTGCTTTGACAAAGAAGAACTTGCACCGTGCTATCGCTATCGTTCTTGACGGTTATGTTTATAGCGCACCTATGGTACAGTCTGAAATTACCGGCGGTCGTTCACAGATTACAGGTAACTTCACTATCGAGGCAACTCAGGACTTGGCGAACGTGCTCCGTTCAGGTAAGATGGCAGCTCCTGTACGCATCATTCAGGAAGAGGTTGTAGGTCCGTCACTCGGTCAAAAGTCTATCGAGCAGGGTATCGTATCATTTATTGTGGCATTTGTTCTCCTTATGATATACATGTGCGCGATGTATGGCGTAATCCCGGGTTCTGTTGCAAACCTCGCGTTGTTGCTTAACCTCTTCTTTACAATGGGTGTGCTTGCGTCATTCCAGGCAGCATTGACAATGTCCGGTATCGCAGGTATCGTGTTGACCCTTGGTATGGCTGTCGATGCAAACGTGCTTATCTATGAGCGTGCAAAAGAGGAAATGCGTGCAGGCAAGAATGTACGTTTGGCTCTCGCTGACGGTTACAAGAATGCCTTCTCGGCTATTCTTGACTCAAACGTTACCTCTATCATAACAGGTATCATTCTGTTTAACTTCGGTACAGGTCCTATCAAGGGATTTGCTACAACTCTTATCATCGGTCTGTTGTGCTCATTCTTTACAGCAGTATTCGTGACACGTGTTATTTATGAACACTTCATGGGCAAGGGCAAGTGGTTGAACCTTACATTTACAACCAAGGTCTCAAAGAATCTTATGAGAGAGCCTAAGTTCAACTTTATCGGTGCTTCAAAGAAGTCTGCTATCATCTTTGGTGTTGTGGCAATTGCAATGGTTGCATCTTTCATCTTCCGTGGCTTGAGCCAGAGCATCGATTTCACCGGTGGACGTAACTTTGTTGTTCAGTTCGAGAAAGAGGTTGAGCCTGAGACTGTACGTGCTTTGTTGAAGGAGAAGATTACCGAGGATAACGTTCAGGCTATTGCCTTGGGTACAGACGGTAAGACTGTTCGTGTTACAACAAACTACATGATCAACGACACAGCAAAGGTTGCTGATGAGAGAATCACAGAGTTCCTCTACGATTCATTCATGGAAGGCAAGCTTTTGAGTGAGGACTTGACAATAGAGACATTCCGCGATTACGACAACCACAAGGGTGGTTCAATCATCAGCTCTCAGAAGGTTGGTCCAAGCATGGCTGAGGACATCCGCAACGGTGCTATTGTATCTGTGATACTTGCGCTTATTGCAATCTTCATCTACATCCTTGTACGTTTCCGCAACGTGGCATACAGTATCGGTTCTATCTTTGCTCTCGGTATCGACGTGCTTATGATTATAGGTTGCTACTCTTTGCTCCATGGTATATTGCCAATGTCACTTGAGATTGACCAGACATTCATCGGTGCTATCCTTACAGCTATCGGTTACTCAATCAATGACAAGGTGGTTATCTTCGACCGTGTACGTGAGTTCAACCAGCTCTATCCAAAGCGTAACAAGTTCGATTTGTTCAATACATCACTTAACACCACATTG
>JAGBSZ010000114.1 GCA_017631585.1 Bacteroidaceae bacterium | reverse complement strand
TCGTATGAGTCGTACAACATCATTTTCTTTACAATACGCATTATATTTTCTGTAGAACTCAATTCTTCAAGTTTTATCGTGGATTCAGCAATATCAAAGACATCATTGATTACGAACCAGCGATATCCACAGAAATTATAATTGATATATAGTTTCATAATGTATTACTTATAACTGATTAAATATTTTTCCCATCTTCTCTATTGACCAGGTATGTTATAGGATTTTCATCCCAGATCTTCATAAGTTCTATTGCTAATATTTTTGCCTGAAATAATTTTACTTGCCGAACATTGGAGTATGTTGCAGTGTGTCCAGAGAATAGACGTCCTAAGTAATCTGGTAATGCCCATAATTTTTGCCAAAAGTTGTGGGCATTATCAAAAGCTTCGCGTGCAGAACGACCTGTGCGTTTTGCAAAATCCATTATTGAGAATTTTAAAATTTGACAGAATAGTAATTCACAATATCTAGGTGCGTACTTACTACCCGTTGGCTTAAACCATACATATGGTATTAATTTACTTCCTCCGTCATAGCAATATGGATGATGTTTCCGGCTTTTTGCATTAATAATTTTGTCCTCTGTTGCTAAATTATAAAGTACACCATTTTTAAGTCGTACCAGCTTTTCGGATATGCGTTCACAGCGTACTGTGTTATATCCATCAATTGTGTCTTCAGAGATGCATAGTCTGTTGTTTGGTTTTCTTCCATATAGTAATATCAACGAGTTGTTTTCTTCTGAATAATGATCAAATACACAAGAACCAATAGTCTCTACTGGTAAGATCAATACTTGTACGTTGTTGTATCTCGTCATATGTTCTATTGTATTTGCATACACACGTTTTATTTCATCGTTTATTTCTTTTCTTTTTCCGTTTTGTAACCAATGTTCACACTTTATCGGAACAAAAATTACCATACGAAGTTGGTTTGCTAATTCTTTGTTGCGTTTTTTTTCATCCTTTATGTCAATGCAATTGCCCGTTCCTAATAATTGTACAGCATCGAATACTTCTTCCGGGCAATTCATTACTGTATTTAGTGATTGTTTGCATGTTTCTTTAGCATACATTAAACTAGGTACATCAACAGCAACAATAAGTAATTGTGCTTTACTGATTTCATCAGCAATCATATTGAACTTACTGCAACTACACAATTCACCTGGTATATCTAAGAAATTGATATCAATTTTTTGTTCCGAAACCAAATCGTTTATCTTGGCTTTCACATCAAATGCATATGTAAAGCTAGCTTTACTGCCTGTAAGTTTAGCCATTTTAGGTACATATGTGTTATCTATTGGTGGCGTTAATAAATCTTGCATGCCATCTACATTAGCTTGTAATGAAATCTCTTCTAAGCGATTCGGATCTTCGATACCGGTATAGTCAGAGATGTCCCTGACGTAAAAATGCTTGTTTACGTTATTATCAGCATTAGGGTTTCTCACATTATTCAACATTGAAGCCAAAATAGATGTTTTCCCTGAACGAGATGCACCCAACATTACAACATTTAATGCCATAATCTTTTTCTCTTTTAATTATAAAAAAGATGTTTTCCGCTTAATACAGAATATCCATATTTGTTTTCAATACGAAATTTGGATAGCTTGACAAATTCCTCAAATAATTTTTCGTTCTTATCTATAACATCATACACGCGTTGTAGAATTCCACCAAAGAATCCCGTATTACTACGGTATTCTTTGTATTGCTGAGCTACAAATGACATCATATAGTACAGTGGCTGAATACAGAACATGGGAGTATATTGCGGATTGTTTTTTATAAATGTATATTTTGCAATCCTTCTGTTATCTTTTATCTCGAAACCATTAAACTCAACTCCTCCCATTGTTAGAATAGGTGTTATTGCGATTGCAACGTTCTTCGTATCTTTAAACAAACTTATAATCTCTGAATAGCAGTTCTGTACACATATGTTCAGTTCATCCATTCTGTTTTCATAGAAATATTTCTCGCACTTTAATGGAACCAACAATATTAGTTTGTTTGAAAAAACATCTATATTTTCTTTTAGGTATTTGAATATAAAAGATACTTGGTTTCGCTCCTCATTATATTCGGCATTATTTTCCATTAAATAAGGTGAATCTATAGCAATAAGTACTACAGAGGAATTGGATATCTGCTCATTTACGAATTCTGTATTGGAATAAATGAATTCTCCTGGATAATCAGTTACATTAAAATCAATGCAAGAACGTTCTCCTAAAAGTCCCATTTCAAAATTAAAAGTGTGGACTGCAGCAGAAGCTGCAATACCGGCTTCTGCAATATAATTTTGTTCTTCAAAAACTTCTTCTAAAGCCAATTTCTTGGTAAGCAGTTCTGCACGTGTATCTGATTTTGCTGTTAATGCAATGTTTGATTTAGACAAACCGTTTGAGGAACGCGAGTCGTCGAAAATTGCAGTCATTATAGTTGTCTTACCAACACTTCTTGCACCCAACATACACATATTGATATCCATATGTGTTTTTGCAATGTCTCTTAAATTCATGTTGTATCTATGTTTTGTGTTAAATCATTATATAATCAAATAAAATCAATTTATCTATACAATCTTTCATTTCGTATAGATTTTGTGTATATGATTCATTTAATAATTAGATATGTGCTATATACATGTTTTATGCTCCATATGAAAAAATGTATTAGTTGAGATTAATACATTCCTATACGCTTTAGTAACTATTGATAGTATAATTTGTAACATTTTAGGACATTTATACGTGTCTGTATGTAAGGATGTTCTTTGTATAGTTCCATAAGTGCTGGCGCCATGCTACTTCGTTCTGTATTTGCGATCTTGATCATCAAAGAATGAACAGATTCAAAATCTTTACAACATATCAATCCTGCTCTGTCTGCAGTGTGTTCTGCGCATCTATACCATTCTTTAAGCGGAACATCAATTAAATCCGACACAATTCTTCCCAATATATCAGACTTGTTATTAAGATTGTCCAATAATCCTTTAACAGTGTGACATATCAAATTTTTTTGAAGAATGTGTCCAAGTTCGTGACCAATCATAAACTTCAGTTCGTTGTCAGACAATCCTACAACAGCTTTATGACTGATAAGAATGATTGGTGTTTTGTCTGTTCCTACACTTAAGGCATTTATACCTTTAAGTTTACTAGTAATGTATACTTCAGGAACTTCTTTGATATTTAATGTTCTGCAACAGTTCTGAAGAATGTCATAAAAACGTGGATATTTCTCGTCACAAACCAACAGTCCTGTCGATTTAATATTTTCTATTTGCTTCTCGCAATATTTATCAGCAACTAATTGAAGTGTCTTCCTAACTAATCTATTTGAAAGGATTGAATTTATATAGTTATCACAAGGATATGCATACGGAAGAGGAGTTTCCTTCTCTTGAGAAAGAATTTTTGAGGCCCTTGCAGATTTTTTAATCACCTCAGTTTTGTCCTTTATTTTCGTAAATCCTTTAGCGAAAAGCATAAAATAATTTGGCTATTACTTTTATTGTTATATTAATCCTTTTTGTTAAAGTTTGATCCTTTTTACATATTTCCATACTTTCTTGATTATTTTAGAGGCTCCCTTACCTCCTCTTAATCTTATTTCTGGTAAAGCAGAAGACGGTTTATATGTCCATGTGCCTATAAGCATATTCCCCCACTAAAGACTGACAACATCTCCTGAAGAGAATTTAATGCCGTTGTCTTTGCCAATTATAATAAAAGTACCATATTCCCATATATATGGAAAAGAGTATACATCTGTTCCGTTTACAACAGCTGTAACATCTTGGATGTTTTGTCCCCAACCATTATACAAATAATTATTTTGACATGCAAAGTAGGGCTCCTTATCGATCCAAGCATCTGGGTCGGCGTGATAAAAGCCACCATTGAATTGGGCGTTAGCAAAAATTGTAATGCATGCAAAAAACATTAATAAGGCAATCTTTTTCATAGTCTTGTGAAATTTTATGTAAAAAGGAATGTGTTGTAAAGATTTGTGGTTTAGTCAATGTAATACTTAATATCGCATATACCAGATAACACTTTTTTCTCTTATCCTCTGTATATTTCAGCAATCTCTTTAACTTCCTTGACTGATGGAAGTTTCTTTAAAATGTCAAGGAAAGCCTGTATGACGTTGTCATTTGAATAACTAGGCTTGTTCATCAAGTCTATTGTTGCAATAGCAAATTTGTAAGTAAAATATATGTTGCAACACGCACTTACGCCTAATGCCGCTACAATAGCTACTAATGGACCGAGTCCGGGAATGCAAAACATAGCAAAGGTAGCCGCTTTGCATCCCAAATAATAACTTGCAATGCCAGTGGCTACATTTAATGCGATTCTTTTAGGGTCGCCACTGAAAGAAGAGTCTGATTCTTCCTTTATTGCAAAAAACATTGTTGTCCAACAGGCTGCAACCCCAACAGTGTCCAATGTTCCGAACAAACCCAATGGACTTATACCTGCAGCTGCAATTAAAGAATTTCTTACTATATTTCTGTATTTAACTGGAATAGCCATAAATAAAAGATTTAAATGTGTGTTTTTAAATGTTTTTACTTTATTATGGTGTCTTGGTTTGCGTTTCTTAAAAGTCTCTTTTGCAACTGCAACAATGATATCTTTTAATATCGTTTCCCCAATTTTCTGTGTTGTGTAAAACTGCATGACCTGCTGCATGACCAGCGCTACGATTAAAAACTCCTACAGCCACACTCGTAGCACCAGCTACAGCTAAACGTGCTCCTTGGATTAAACCAATACCGATGTTTCCACTAATTTTTAGTTCTGTGTTGTATGAGCCACAGTGAGGACATTGTTTTGACATAATATTAAAATTTTAATTTGTGATATTTTGTTATAATATTTCGTTTATCTCTTTATTTATCTTTTTCAGAAAGTTAAGCAATTCATTTGCCCTGGACCTGTTAGAACCTCTTTTAGGAATATTTTTTTTGTTCATGTTCGGTGCAAATGCCGCCGCTGAATATGCTATATCTGAAAATGATTCTTCATTCATCGGAATGCAATTATCAGAATTCTCTAATTGTTCACCTAAATAATCAGCAGTGTCATTATCCATTAAGCATAAAACTCGCTCATACTCTTCGGGATGCTCGCACAGATATTTCCTGACGAAATTTCGCTCTTCTGCGGTTATTGTCCCTTCGACATAACAGGCAATCAGTTCATCGCTTATTTTCATACCAGTCTTTTTTAATCTGTTCTACAATAGCTTTGACCTCCCTGAGAGCCCTTGCCTTGTTCATATCTACATAGTGGGCATCAGGAACTACTATCTTGCCTTTATAGAAGGTTACTTTATCCTCTTTCTTTCTTTTCGCAACCATCATTTCTGCAATCTCTTTATGATTATATCCTTCAAGTTCCTTGATAAGAATGAAACGATAGTCATCATTTTCCAATCGATTGATAGCTTCCATAATCATCACCAGTTTCTGATTTTCAGGTTCTGGTTTAGGCTCTGGCAACGGTTCGTTTCCGCCATCATTACTTTTAAAGCCGTCCTTTCCCCCTAAACCTATCAATTCATCTCTCTTTTCGAGAAATAAATGTGATGCAACGGAGCAAAACCAAGTTCTAAATTTACACTTCCATTGGAACGATTTCAAAGGTTGCCAGTCACCTTTGTTGCCTTTGAATTGTATATATAGGTAGTTGATCAAATCTTCAAGATATACCAATGAATTGTAGTATCTCCATGCATAGAACTTTAAATCATTCTCGTATCTGTCGTATAACAGATAGAGCATAGCTTCTTCGTTTCCTACAATTATTAGATTGACAATCTCTTTATCATCCAAATCCTTATATTTAATATTCATTTTATGCCAAATTACATGACGTCCTTTAAACTATATTTTATTGATATTAAAAAAACATTTATTCAAAGATTAGTTTTTAGTTGCTTGTGATTTTTATTCCTTCTCTAAGTAAGAGAGAAAATGAAATATTTACATCGCTGATTATCAATGTTAAAGCAATTTTTAAAGATGATTTTTGCTAAACAAATAGAGATTTTGGCTAAAAAAACAGTAGAAAAATTTTCAACAAATATTAGCATTTTTACAAATGTTTTTTACATACATTTGCATTTATTCAATCTCTTACTTAGAGATTGAACCACAGCGCTATTTTATTATTTTACCACAATTTTCCATTGCCATTCATTCTGCTGTATTTCAATACTTTGCATAATGACATTGTCGGGCTGATGAATTTAATTCATCAGCCCGACACCGCGTTATGGTAATGCTTTATATTATTATACAGGAAATGCTTCTCCTTTTTCGAGGACTTCCACTGCTTTGAGCACGGTGGGGTCGTCCTGGTTTACGTATCTGACGTGCTCGAGCATTCCTTGCATCTGGTATATGATGTGTGAATAGAGCGAGCTTGTGAGTATCTCTTTTGACTTTGCTATGAGGTTGTTGCGTCGCTTGAGTCCTTTCTTTGTGGCGTAATCCACAAAGTTGTCGAGCAGTGGTTGTGTCTCAAGGTAACTTACCATCTCTTCGTATGTCTTGTATTGCGACAGGGTGGGGCGGTTTCTCTCGCTGTACTGCAGTGCAAAGCGTGATATGAGTCCGCGTGTAAAGGCTTCCTGTGAGTATGATGTGTGGTGTGTGGTGTCGCTCGATACGAATATGTCGGGCATGATGCCTCCTCCGCCATATACTGTTCTGCCTTTGCGTGTCTTGTATATAAGGTCTTTGTTCTGTTGTATGCTGTCTTCCGAGAAGAATTCGCCTCGGTTGAATCGCTCTACCAAATCGAGTTCGTATTTCTCTTTGTCGCCTTTGGTGTATGGCTTCTGTATGCATCTGCCCGATGGGGTGTGGTAACGTGCTATTGTCAGTCGCATCATTGAACCGTCGTTCAGTTCAAAGGGTTGCTGCACCAATCCTTTGCCGAATGTGCGTCTGCCGATGATTGTTCCGCGGTCGTTGTCCTGTATTGTTCCGGCGATGATTTCGCTTGCTGATGCTGATGTCTCGTCAACGAGCACCACAAGTGGTATTTTCTGGAACATTCCGAATCCGTTGGCTTTTTCAACAATAGGTGTGGCGTGTACTCCTTCGGTATATACTATGGTGTCGCCTCTGCCAAGGAATTGGTTTGCCATTTCAACGGCTATGCCCATGTATCCGCCACCGTTGCCTCTCAGGTCTATTATCATGCCTTGGGCATTATTGGTGACAAACATTGCAAGTGCCTGTATGAATTCTGCAAATGTGTTCTCGGCAAAGCGTTCTATCTGAACATATCCCCATTTGTTGTCTATCATGTATGTTGCTTCGATGCTCTCAACGGGTATGTCGTCGCGACGTATGTTAAAGTCGAGCAGCTCTTTCTCTTCGTATCGTTCCACGCTCACTTTTACAAAGCTGCCTTTGGGACCTTTCAGTTTTTTTAGTGCAGCATCGTTGGTGCATACGCCTTTGCCCACAAACAGTGTGTCGTTTACTTTGATGATGCGGTCGCCGGCGAGCATGCCTACTTTCTCCGATGGTCCGCCACGGATGATGTCGCTTATATGTATTGTATCTTCCTGAATGGTGAAACGTACGCCTATGCCGCTGAAACTGCTCTGAAGGTCGGAATTTGTCTCCTCAACATCCTTTTGGGGTATATATACACTGTGAGGGTCAAGCTCCGATATTACCTTTGGCAGGCATTTTTCAATGATTGAGTCGGTATCGGTGCTATCGACGTAGTTTGTCGCTATTATGCCGAGAACTTCATCGAGTTTGTTTTCCACCGTGTTTATAACAATGGTGTTCCTGTTGCCTGTAATCTGTGTTCCTATGAACAGACCGCCCAGCAGGCATGTGACAACAATCAATCCTGTATATCCTTTCATTCCTGTTATTTCTCTTTTAGATAAACAACTTCAATACCAACTCTTTTCAAAAGGTTGACGCCGTCCATTATATGATACTCTTCACCATATACAACGCGCACGATGCCTGCCTGTATTATCAGTTTGGCGCACTCTATGCAGGGTGACGTGGTAACGTACAGTGTGGCTCCGTTGCTGTTGTTGTTGGAGCGTGCAATCTTGGTTATTGCGTTTGCCTCGGCATGCAGCACGTAGGGTTTTGTAAAGCCTTCGTCATTCTCGCATATATTCTCAAAGCCGGCAGGCGTTCCGTTGTATCCGTCGGATATAATCATCTTGTCCTTGACTATGAGTGCTCCCACCTTGCGGCGTTCGCAGTATGAGTTTTCTGCCCAGATGGCAGCCATGCGCATATAACGCTTGTCGAGTTCCAGTTGTTTGTCTTTGTTTTCCATAGTATTTGTCAGTTATAGAACTGCATGTATCTGTTTTTGTCCTGTTTTATCTGCAGCCAGTTGGTGTCTCCGCCATAATTCTTGGCGTTTTTTATTATCTCGTACATCCTTTCGGCTATTGTGTCCCCCTTTATGCTTCCTTCGGTTACTACATTGTAGCTGTTGAACGAACGGCTTTTGTCTCCGTCGGCACTCCATTTGCCTTTTATGACAGCACCATTTGGCATGGTGGCTGTGAAATTGTCGTTCTTGAAGTCGATGCTGTAAAATTTGTTATGCTCGGGGTGGCGTTTTACGTTTCCGTCCTGAACGTATGTGAGATACCATGTCTGTTCACGGAATATGGCATCTATGTCATCGTCGGTGTTGCATGCCGTTGCGGTGAACAACACGGTAAACAGCATCAATATCTTAGCGGGTATGTTAAAGTATCTTTTCATTCTATAATCATAAATGCGGACAAATGGTCTTTATGCCGTCACGTTCAAGCAATGGCTCAACCTGTGGCTTGTGTCCTCTGAATTTCATGTATAGGTTCATCGGATGGTCGCTGTCGCCTTTTGAAAGAATGTTGTCGCGGAACGACTGCGCAATCTTCATGTTCAGTACTCCGTTTTTCTTGAACAGGTCAAAAGCATCGGCATCGAGCATCTCTGCCCATTTGTAACTGTAATATCCTGCGGCATATCCTCCCGACATTATATGTCCGAAGTGGGGGGTGATGCCTGTGTTCTTTTCGGGTGTCATCACGCGCAGTGCGGCAGTCACGGAGTGTTCGTATTCAAGCACGTCGCCGTCGAACGGCTCCTGTATATTGTGCCATGCCTGGTCAATAAGTCCTAATCCCACTTGTCGCACGCATTGGTATCCTGCTTTGAACGTACGCATCTCCTTTATCTTTTCGAGCATCTCCTGCGGCATGTTCTCACCGGTCTTGTGGTGGAACGCAAAGTGCTTCAAAAGTTCCTCTTCCGATGCGAAGTTCTCCATTATCTGTGATGGCATCTCCACAAAATCCCATAGGACATTGGGGCTGCACTGGCTCGGATATGTAACATCCGAAAGTATTCCATGCAGACAGTGACCGAACTCATGCATCAATGTGTTCACCTCGTCAAAGTTAAGCAATGTAGGCTTGCCGGGCAACGGTTTGCGGTAATTTGTTGATAATGTTACATGCGGGCGATGGTCTGTTCCGTCGGCATCCTTATATTGTGGCTTGATGGAATCCATCCACGCACCGGCGTGCTTTCCTTTACGTGCAAAGAAGTCGCAGTAGAGCAGTGCAAGGTATTTTCCGTCATAGTCATATACCTCCCACACTTTGGCATCGGGATTGAACAACGGTATGTCGTGGTTCTGTGTGAATGTTATGCCATAAAGGCGTGTGGCAAGGTAGAACATGCCGTGTATTGCCTGGTTAAGCTCAAAGTAGGGACGTACCATCTCATCGCTCAGCGAATATTTTCTCTCTTTGAGCTTTTCGCTGTAATAGGCAAAATCCCATGGCTTGAACTCAAAGTCGGTTCCTTCGCACTCTTTGGCAAGCTCTGTAATCTCCTGCATCTCTTTTCTTGCGACAGGCAGATACGACCATGTGAGTTTGCCGAGCATTGAAAATACTGCATCGGTGTTCTGTGCCATGCGTCCGGCAAGCACATAATCGCTGTAAGTGTTGTAACCCAGCATGCGTGCAAGCCTTAGGCGTATGTTTACTGTCTCTTTTACAATCTCGCGGTTATCGTATTCGTTGCCTTTTGAACTGGTTGTGCTGTATGCCATATACATTTGGCGACGCAGTTCGCGGTTACGGCAGAATGTGATGAAAGGAATGTAGCTCGGGCGGTGAAGGGTGAACAACCATCCTTCCTTGTCATTTTCCTTGGCACTGTTTGCTGCAGCATCTATGACATCTTCGGGTAATCCGGCAATGTCTGCTTCATCTGTTATATGCAGTGTGAACGCGTCGGTGTCCTTGATGTTGTTCTCCTGGAACTTGATGGCAAGGAGTGACAGGCGTTCTGTGAGCTTGCGATACTCCTCGCGGTCATCGCCGGTGAGGTTTGCACCATTGCGTATGAACGATTTGTATGTCTGCTCGAGCAGACGTTTCTGCGCTGTGTCGAGCATTGATGTGTCACCATTATAAACCTCCTTTATACGCGCAAAAAGCTTTTCGTTCAGCGAAATGTCGTTATGGTGCGCAGTGCAAAGCTGTTCCATCTCCTCTTCAATGGCGAGAATTTCATCGTTGCTCTGTGCATTCGACATGGCGTTGAATGCTCCGATTATCTCTCCGAGCAACAATCCTGAACGGTCGAGCGCAACAATTGTGTTCTCAAATGTCGCAGGTTCGCTGTTGTTGCATATTGCATCTATTGACTCTTTTTCGTTTCTGATGGCTTCTTTTATCGCCGGTATATAATCTTCGAGTGTTATGCGGTCGTATGGTATAGCACCGAACGGAGTATCGTAAGGTGCAAAGAATGGGTTTGCCCCGGTGTTGCTATTGTTTGAATGACTCATTGTTGTTGTATTTTTTGAGTTGTTTAAACATTTTTCAAAGATACCCACAAACGAGCGAGAAAAAATGAAGTTTACTTCTTTTTTTTCACAGCGAGTGCAGTGTATGTTCGAGCTTTATCTCAAAGATACCCACAAACGAACGAGAAAAAATGAAGTTTACTTCTTTTTTTTTCACAGCGAGTGCAGTGTATGTTCGAGCTTTAGCTCAAAGATACTCATTTGTATTTCTTTTAAAACTTTTATTATATCAAAAAAACTTAAAAGGCATAATTCATCTACCAACAATAACAAATATAATACACCTTTTGTTCATCAAAAACTCGATTTTTTTGAAAAAATCAGTGACAGTGGCAAATGTCATACAATCCGCAACTGCATTTGCTACCAATCATGTCGCGGAGAGTATCGCGGTATAATATCCATAAACTACGTCGCAACGATGCATACTCCTCTTCGTTGCCCGGTGTGGGATAGTTGAAGTGTAGTTTCCCTTCAGGGACATCTTTTCCTGCTTCACCCAATGTTATGATGCAAGAGAAATTTCCGTTTAGAATCCGGTTATTCTCTTCGTCTCTTACAATTATATGCATTCCGCGACCGTATTCCTCGAGTGTATCCTTAATCCACTCTCCAGCTGCTTGGTCTTTTGAATAAATAAGTATTCTCATGATGTTTTTTCTTATAAACAAGATTGTGCTTGCTTTTCTTGCTTCGGTGGCAAAAAAAGCTCCCTGTTTTTGATACAAGGAGCTTTTGCTTTCATTTGAATATTTATCAGAGTGTGTATGTGCCTTCAACAAGGTTACCCATAGCCCAAACTGCACGTACGTTCAAATCGTGGTCGAGAATCATAACGTCAGCATCCTTGTCCTTCTGCAATGAACCCTTGCGGTCATAAACATTCATAATCTTTGAAGGTGTTTCAGAAGCCATGCGTACAGCATCCTCCAATGGAATCTCAGCCTTCTGTACCAATGTGCGGATAAGGCGGTCCATTGTAGCTACAGAACCTGCAAGAGCAGAACGGTCGGCAAGCTTACATACACCGTCCTCGATGATAACTCGTGGGTCAAATGCTGTTGTGCTGTCACTTGCCGCACAAGCAAGAGCATCGGTAATTACGCATGCACGCTCAACACCCTTGATACGATGCACAAGGCGCAAGATGGTTGCAGGAACGTGGATACCGTCGGCAACTACCTCAACTGTCATATCATCGTGAAGGTAGATACTCTCAACTGTACCTTCATATTTATACTCACGACGTTTGTGGAAACCCGGCATCGCGTTGTAGAAGTGTGTAGCGTGTGTGTAGCCGTTCTTGCGTGCAGTGTGGATTTCCTGATATTCAGCCTGAGTGTGGGCTACTGATGCAAGGATACCTTTTGATGTGATATATTTACCGAACTGCATTGCACCGGGAAGCTCGGGAGCTGCGTCCCAACGCTTGATACAGTTCCATTTCTCTACGATGGGAATGTATTCGTTCGGGTCGGGGTTCTTGATGTTCTCGGGGATCTGACCACCTGCCATTGCCATGTTCAGATAGTGACCTTCGAGGTGAAGACCAAGCACAGGGCTGTTTGGCTCTGCCATCAACTTTGTACATGTCTCGGCTGCAGCCTCAATCATAGGAACTGTTGATGATGAAAGAGTGGGGAAGATACTTGTTGTACCATGTTTCATGTGTGCCTTGATTGCTCCACGGAAAGCCTCTTCTGTTCCTTCCATAAAGTCGCATCCGCCACCACCGTGAATGTGGATTTCCACACCACCCGGTACAACATACATACCTTTTGCGTCAATAACTTCTGCACCGATTACTGCAAGGTCGCAGTTTGTAACTTCAAGAATCTTGTTATCTCTCATGATAACCGATCCGTCCTTAAGCCAGCCCTGAGGAGTCAGGATTTTGGCATTGATAATTTGCTTAAGCATAATATTGCGGTTAATTATTTGTGTTCATATAGATGTTAACCCAATGTTCAAATGTCATGCTGAGCGAAGTCGAAGCATCTTTTTAAAACGTGGTTTGAGATCCCTCACATTCGTTCAGGATGACAAGTCCGCGAAGAAAATAAACTATGGGTCAATGCTATATTGTTGCTTAATTATTTGTGTTCGTCTTTTTTGGTCTGTTGACAATCTCCTACAAAATTATTGAAATAATCGTTTATGTAAAGGATTTTTGTGATTTTTTTTCAAAAATAATGTACGGCAATGGCGTTTTTGTGATGTACTGATTTTTTACATTACTCTAACAAATATGTGCGGTACACCTTTGTTGTTGACAAAATACGGTTAAAATACTGTATTTAGCTTGCAAATTGATAAACACCTGTTTGAACGCATGTTTTCTTAAAACTGTTTGCTTTTTGGGGATATATCGCGGTAAACCACTTTCTTTTTAGAAAAAGTTATTATGTTTTTAAGAAATATTCCTCAAAATCACTTCTCTTTTTTGAAAAAGTATTTGCTTTTTGCGATTGGGGTGCTATATTTGTGTCGTTGTTGTAACTTTACAAAAAGTCAACAAAACGTAAAGCTGTCTTTATTTGAAAAAATATCATAAAACCACAATATAATGTCAAAACTACGATTCGAAGTAATATCTGCCGCTTTTGGAAAAAAGGCTGTAGAGGTGCCCGATTGCGAACAGCGTCCGTCGGAGTATTACGGAGTTAAGGTGTTTAACCGCGAAAAGATGTTCAAATACCTTTCTAAAGAGGTTTATAACAAGCTTATTGATGTTATCGACAACGATGCTCCGCTTGACAGCTCCATTGCCGACAGCGTAGCCGAAGGTATGAAACGCTGGGCTGTTGAGAATGGTGCGACACACTATACTCACTGGTTCCACCCGCTTACAGAAACAACCGCCGAAAAGCACGATGCCTTTATCGAACACGACGGTAAGGGTGGTATAATTGAGGAATTCTCCGGTAAATTGCTCGTTCAGCAGGAACCTGATGCCTCTTCTTTCCCCAACGGCGGTATCCGAAGTACTTTCGAAGCACGCGGTTACAGTGCATGGGACCCTACATCGCCGGCGTTCCTTATAGATGATACGTTGTGTGTGCCTACGGTTTTCATTTCATATACAGGCGAGGCTCTCGACTATAAAGCTCCTTTGCTCAAGTCGTTGCGCGCTGTCGATAAAGCTGCAACCGACGTGTGCCGTTACTTTGACAAGAATGTAAAGAAAGTTACAACATATCTGGGTTGGGAGCAGGAGTATTTCCTTGTCGATGAAGGAATGTTGCTCGCACGTCCCGACCTTTTGCTTACTGGTCGCACCCTTATGGGACACGACAGCGCGAAGAACCAGCAGCTCGAGGACCACTATTTCGGTTCAATTCCCAAGCGTGTTGCCGCCTTTATGAAGGAACTTGAGATTGAGGCAATGAAACTCGGTATTCCGGCAAAGACCTGCCACAACGAGGCTGCCCCCAATCAGTTTGAGCTTGCTCCAATATATGAGGAGTGTAACCTTGCTGTTGACCACAATATGCTTATTATGGCACTTATGAAAGAGGTTGCACGCCGTCACGGCTTCCGTGTGCTGTTGCACGAAAAACCTTTCAAGGGTGTCAATGGTTCGGGAAAGCACAACAACTGGTCTCTTGGAACAGATACAGGAGTGCTTCTTATGGCTCCGGGTAAGAATGACAAGGACAACTTGCGTTTCATCACTTTTGTAGTGAATACCCTTGCTGCAATATACCGCCACAACGGCTTGCTCAAGGCAAGCATTATGTCTGCTGCAAATTCACATCGTTTGGGAGCTGCAGAAGCACCTCCGGCAATCATATCAAGTTTCCTCGGCTCGCATCTGTCCTCGGTACTCGACCACATGGAAACAACCGATGATGTTGTCAAGATTCTCAGCAAGCGTGAATTGCGATTGAATATCCCTTCAATCCCTGAGCTTATGATTGACAACACCGACCGCAACCGTACATCGCCTTTTGCCTTCACCGGTAACCGCTTTGAGTTCCGTGCTGTAGGTTCAGAGGCTAACTGTGCATCGGCAATGATTGCTCTCAACACAGCAATGGCAGAACAGCTCACCATATTCAAACGTGAGGTTGACGAATTGATTGAAAAGGGTGTTGCAAAAGAGGATGCTCTTGTAAAGATTATACGCAAATATATAAAATACAGCAAGCCTATCCGTTTCGACGGTAACGGCTACAGCGACGAGTGGAAACGCGAGGCAGAGCGTCGCGGTCTCGACTGCGAGGCAAGTGCACCGCTTGTTTTCGACCGTTATCTCGATAAAGAGAGCGTTGCAATGTTCCGCAACATGGATGTGATGACCGAAACAGAGCTTCGCGCACGCAACGAAATCAAGTGGGAAATGTACACAAAGAAGATTCAGATTGAAGCACGTGTACTTGGCGACCTTGCCTTGAATCATATTATTCCCACAGCGACAAAGTATCAGAGTTCATTGCTCGACAATGTAATTAAGATGGAGCAGGTTATTGGCAAGGAAGAGGGTGACCGTTTGTCGGCACAGAATATCGAACTTGTCAAGCAGATGGCACAGCATGTGGCAGAGATTCGTCGCCTTGTCGATGAGATGGTGGAGCGTCGCAAGGTTGCCAACCGCATCGCCAGCGAACGTGAGAAAGCAATAGCATATCACGACACCGTAGCCCCTATGCTCGAATCCATACGTCATCACATCGACCAGCTCGAGCTTGTCGTAGATAACGAGCTATGGACCTTGCCAAAGTACAGGGAGTTGCTGTTTATAGTATAATAAGAAGCTGAATAAAAAGGCTATTTTTATTCAAACTTCAACATAAATCGGTGTCGCGCGAGCGACACCGATTTATGTTATCAGATATTCTTTGCAATAAAATCTCCAACTTCGGTTGTTGTCGAAGGTTTTATGCCTTCGGGGGCGATGTCCTCGGTAACAATATTCTGTTCTATCGAGAGGTTGACAGCCCTTCGTATTGCCGCGCCGGCTTCCATGTCGGCAAATGCGTATTCAAACATCATTGCGGCTGAAAGGATAGTTGCGATAGGGTTTGCTATGTTCTTGCCTGCAGCCTGCGGGTATGAGCCATGAATTGGCTCGAACAGCGATGTTCCTGTGCCTATCGATGCCGATGGTAACAGTCCCAACGAGCCGGTGATTACGCTTGCTTCGTCGGTGAGTATGTCGCCGAACATATTCTCGGTTACCATTACATCAAAGTACTTTGGCTGCTGGATTATCTTCATTGCGGCATTATCAACGAACATATATTCTACCTCTACATTAGGGTAATCCTTTTCCATCGCTTTGGCAGTCTCGCGCCACAGACGTGATGTTGCAAGTACGTTTGCCTTGTCAACAACAGTGAGTTTTCCTCTGCGCTTGCCGGCATATTCGAATCCCAAGCGGCATATACGTTCAATCTCTTCGCGTGAATAAACGCAAGTGTCGTATGCTGTGTTGCCGTCCTCGGAGCGTCCTTGCGGGCGACCGAAGTAGAGTCCGCCGGTGAGTTCGCGCACACAGATAAAATCGGCACCTTCGACAAGGTCGTAACGCAATGGCGAACGGTGGAGCAGTGACTCGAATGTGTTTACAGGGCGCAAGTTGGCATAAAGTCCCAATTTCTTGCGCATTGCAAGCAGTCCTTGTTCGGGGCGTACCTTTGCCTCGGGGTTGTTGTCGAAACGTGGGTCGCCGATAGCTCCGAACAGTACAGCATCGGCATCCATACAAGCCTGATGTGTTTCGTCAGGGTAGGGGTTACCTGTAGCATCAATGGCACAAGCACCAACAAGGGCATGTTTATATGTTATCTCGTATCCAAACTTTGCTGCTACTGCATCTACGGCTTTTACAGCCTGCGCCACAATCTCCGGTCCTATTCCGTCACCGGGAAGTACGGCTATCTTTATCTTTTTCATTTTTGTTTGTTTTTTGGTTGGATTTTGTCATGTTGAGCGAAGCCGAAACATCTTTAAAAGATTCTTTGCGTTGCTCTGGATGAGATTGTTGTCTTTTATTTGTTCTCGAATGTTTCAATCTCTGAACGTATGCTCACAAGAAAATCTACATCATCGTATCCACTCATAAGGCACTCTTTTTTGTAAGGTGCAATCTCGAATGACTCCTTTATATCGGTGCCGGCAATCTCTATCGTTTGGGCTGGTAGGTCGATATACAGTTCCATCTTTGCATCTTGCTCTGCAGCTTTGAAAATCTCAGCAAGCATCTGCTCACTTACAACAACCGGCAAAAGTCCGTTGTTGAGTGCATTGTTGCGGAAGATGTCGGCAAAGAAGCTTGATACAACGGCACGGAATCCGGCACCGTCGATAGCCCATGCTGCGTGTTCACGGCTCGAACCGCATCCAAAGTTCTTGCCGGCAACAAGAATCTCGCCTTTATAAACGGGTGAATTCATTACAAAGTCAGCCTTTGGGTTACCATCCTTGTCGTATCTCCAGTCGCGGAAAAGGTTCTCGCCGAATCCCTCGCGGGTGGTTGCCTTGAGGAAACGTGCAGGAATGATTTGGTCTGTATCGATATTCTCAATCGGCAACGGAACTACCGTTGAGCGTAGTGTGGTGAATTTCTGTCTCATGACTTTTTACTATAACAGTTTTACATCATTGTTCGTGGGTCGGTGATGACTCCGGTCACTGCAGCCGCGGCTGCCACCAATGGACCAGCCAATAGTGTACGTGCTTCGGGGCCTTGTCGTCCTTCGAAGTTGCGGTTGGATGTTGCAACGCAATATTTTCCGGCAGGAATCTTGTCTTCATTCATTGCCAGGCATGCCGAACAACCGGGTTGGCGCAGTTCAAAGCCGGCTTCGTTGAGAATATCGCGTAAGCCCTCTTCTATTGCCATGCGTTCAACCTCCTTTGAGCCGGGAACAATCCATGCTGTGACATTCTCAGCCTTTTTGTGTCCTTTAACGAAATTGGCAAATGCACGCAAATCCTCTATACGTCCGTTTGTGCAACTGCCTACGAATACATAGTCTATTGGCTTGCCAATCATCTTGTCGCCCTCGGCAAAATTCATATAGCCAAGAGCCTTTGCGTATGATGCCTTTGATGCGCTGTCCATGCCTTCGGATGATGGTATCTCTCCGCTCACAGCAATGCCCATGCCGGGATTAGTACCGTATGTAATCATTGGCTCGATGTCGGCAGCGTCAAATGTAATCTCCTTGTCGAAGACGGCATCGTCATCCGAACGTAACTTGCTCCAACGCTCTACAGCCTTTTCCCAATCTTCGCCCTTAGGCGCGAATTCACGTCCGCGCAGATAGTCGAATGTTGTCTGGTCGGGGGCTATCATACCGCCACGCGCGCCCATCTCTATGCTCATGTTGCATATTGTCATTCGAGCCTCCATGGAGAGTGAGCGTATCGCCGAGCCGGCAAACTCCACAAAATAACCTGTTCCGCCACCTGTGCCAAGCTTTGATATTATATACAGGATAATATCCTTTGAACACACACCGGGTTTAAGCTCTCCCTCAACATTTATTCTCATGCTTTTGGGCTTCGACTGCAATATGCATTGCGATGCCAATGCCATCTCAACCTCGCTTGTACCAATACCAAAGGCAATGCATCCGAAGGCGCCATGTGTCGAAGTATGGCTGTCTCCACAAACAATTGTCATGCCCGGTTGTGTCAAGCCTGTCTGAGGGCCTATTACGTGAATTATACCATTGCGCTCTGAACCGATAGGAAAAATGTTTATTCCGTTCTCGGCACAGTTACGTTCGAGTGTGGCTACCTGCTGTGCCGACTGTGGTTCGGCAATGGGCAGATGCTGGTTTTTTGTTGGTATGTTATGGTCGGGGCTTGCAGTAACCTGTGAGGGACGGAACACTCCTATTCCGCGTTTGCGCAGTCCTGCAAAAGCCTGTGGGCTTGTAACCTCGTGGATGTATTGACGGTCGATATAAAGTACGCATGAGCCACCGTCCAAAGTGCGCACTGTGTGCGAATCCCAAATTTTATCAAACAGTGTGTTCATTGTAAGAAACTGTTTAAAATTATTATGCTATTTTTGAAATTGCGTCGATGAACGACTCTACTGATGCTGTAACAATGTCGGTGTTTGCACCAAAGCCGTGATACATCTTTCCCTTGTGCGAAATCTGCATATGCACCTTACCCAGGTCGTCGCTACCACGTGTGATTGCCTGTATAAGGAACTCCTCGATGTGTACGCGACGCTTTGTTATGTTCTTTACAGCTGTTATTGCCGCATCCACCGGTCCGTTACCGCACGCTGTCTCAGTGAAGATGTCACCGTCGAAGCTTATCTGTACTGTTGCTGTCGGCAATGCCGATTTACCGCACACCACCTGCAAACCTACAAGCTGTATGCTCATTCTGCGATGGTTGGTAGTGCCGATGAGTACTTCAAGGTCTCTTGTTGTAATCATCTTCTTCTTGTCGGCAAGCTCAAGGAAACGCTGGTAAATGTCATCAAGTTCATCGCCTTCGGGTGTGTAACCTATTTCTGCAAGATGATGCTTGAGTGCCGCGCGTCCGCTACGTGCAGTAAGCACGATGCTTGACTGATCGACGCCTACATCTTCTGGGTCGATGATTTCGTATGTCTCGCGGCTTTTGAGTACGCCATCCTGATGGATACCCGATGAGTGGGCAAAGGCATTGCGTCCAACGATAGCTTTGTTTGCCTGCACCGGCATACGCATGAGGTTGGAAACAAGCTTGCTTGTTGCAATAATCTGCTTAGAATCGATACCCAAATCAAAATCAAGATTGGAGTGGCATTTGATAGCCATGACAACCTCCTCAAGAGCTGTATTGCCGGCTCTCTCGCCCAAACCGTTTATAGTTACCTCAACCTGGCGTGCGCCATTCTGTACGGCAGCCAATGTGTTGGCTGTTGCCATGCCCAAATCGTTGTGGCAGTGTGTTGAAATAATGGCTTTGTCAATGTTTGGTACATTGTTCATGAGGTATGCTATCTTTGCACCGTATTCGCTCGGCAGACAGTAGCCTGTAGTATCAGGGATGTTTACCACTGTCGCACCGGCTGCAATTACTGCCTCTACCACGCGTGCAAGGAACTCCTCGTCGGTACGTCCTGCATCCTCGGCGTAGAATTCTACATCATCCACAAATCGACGTGCATATTTTACAGCCTCTACAGCCTGTTCTATCACTGTTTCGGGTGTCATGCGGAGTTTTTCGTAAATGTGGTAGGTAGATGTTCCTATACCAGTGTGGATACGTCCGCGTTTTGCAAATTCAAGAGCCTGTGCGGCTACGTCGATATCCTTTTTTACGGCGCGTGTAAGTGCGCATATAGTGGGGTTTGTAACTGCTTTTGAAATCTCTACCACCGAGTTGAAATCACCCGGGCTTGAAATGGGGAATCCGGCTTCGATGATATCTACGCCCAATTTTTCGAGCTGTCGAGCAACCTCAATCTTTTCTATTGTGTTGAGCTGACACCCCGGAACCTGCTCGGCATCGCGCAGGGTTGTGTCGAATATATATACTTTTTCGCTCATATTATGTCTATAATAAATTATGGTAATAATATAAATGTTGCTTCAAATGTATTTTGTCATGTTGAGCGAAGTCGAAACATCTCAAAATTGCTTTACAGAGATCCTTCACTGCGTTCAGGATGACATCAATATTTAGTGCTATATTGCTTGTTAAATTATTGCATTGCTTTTTTACGTTCTTCTTCAACATGTTGCATATACTCGTTCATCAGCTCGGTACGCGATTTTATGATTGCAACCACTCCCGAACATACAAACTGATACAATCCGTAGGGGGAAAGCATCTGGTATAGTTCGTCGATTTCTTCCTTGTGACCTGTCTTTTCAAGAACAATATAGTCGTCGTGAATGTCGAGTATGCGTACATTGTGACGGCGTACAAGTTCTTCGACGTTTCTGCCACGTTTCACCTTGTACAGTGCTATCTGTTGCATTACCACCTCTGATGGGGTGTAGCAGAAAGCCTTCAGTACATCCACTTTCTTTTCAATCTGTTTTACAAGATTGGCAACTTTCTCCTCTTCGTTGTGTACAAGAATGGTGTATTTGTGTACGCCCTCAATTGCCGATTCCGATACGGTCAGCGATTCTATATTTACGTTACGGTGAGTAAAGACTGTTGTAATCTGGCTCAATAGTCCCACCTTGTTTTCCGAAAATACGGTTATGATAAAATCCTTGTTCATAGTATTATTCCAATCTTATATTTTCCAATGGCTGACCGGCAGGCACCATAGGGAATACATTCTCCTCTTTCTGCACTCTCACTTCGAGCAGGAATGCTCCTTTGGCATTGCGCATCTCCCTTACGGCATCGTCAAGGTCTTCATGCTTGTCCACATAACGATACTCAAGGTGGTTTGCTTTTGCCAAAAGCTCAAAATCGGGATTTACAAGTTCCGTGAATGAATATCGACGGTCGTAGAAGAGTTCCTGCCACTGGCGCACCATGCCAAGATAACCGTTGTTCATGAGTACAATCTTTACTCCCACTTCTGACTGATATATGGTACCAAGTTCCTGAGATGTCATCTGCAATCCACCGTCACCCACAAACAGACACACCTCTCTGTGTGGCATGCCAATCTTTGCTCCAATGGCTGCCGGCAGTCCGTAACCCATTGTTCCCAAACCTCCTGATGTTATGATACTGCGCGAACGCTTGAAACGGAAATAACGCGAAGCGAACATCTGCTGCTGACCTACGTCCGTTACAATGATAGCATCATCGAACTGCTGCGAAACGGCATCGACAACCTCGCCCATGCGCAGATTCTCACCGCGTCGTTCGATGGCCGGTATTATTACATCCTCACGCTCAATGTTTGCACAAACACGGAATTCGTCAATCCATGCCGAATGGTCGTTCTTTGTAATTTTTTCAGTGAGCAATGGAAGTGTTTTCTTTACATCGCCCATAACGGCAACATCGGCATATATGAGTTTGTTCACCTCGGCAGGGTCAATCTCCATGTGTATGATTTTGGCATTGATACCGAAGTTCGCCGGTTTACCCGTTGCACGCTCGTCAAAGCGCATACCTATGGCAATAAGCAGGTCGCAGTCGCGGTTCTTTATATTTGGTCCGTAATTGCCGTGCATTCCCATCATACCCACAAACTGGGGGTGGTCCGATGGTATGGCTGACATTCCAAGCAGGGTGCTTGTTGCCGGAATACCGCTCTTCTCAAGGAACTCCAAAAGTTCTTTTTCTGCGCCACCGAGTATCACTCCCTGACCGACAAGCGCCATTGGTTTGCGTGCAAGGTTTATAAGACGTGCTGCCTCAAGAATCTGATTGCTGTCAACGTCCTTGTCGGGCATGTAGCTGCGAATGAATTTTATCGGGTTGTATTCAAAGTCGAGCATGCCGGTTTGAGCATCTTTTGTGATGTCAACGACCACCGGACCGGGACGACCGCTCGATGCTACATAAAATGCCCGTGCAATAGCTTCGGGTATATCCTCGGCACGTTTCACCTGACAGTTCCATTTGCTTACGGAATTTGTTATTTCAATGAAATTTATCTCCTGGAAAGCATCTGTTCCCAATGTTGATGATGACACCTGACCTGTTATAAGAACAATCGGGGTGGAGTCGAGCATGGCATCGGCAAGTCCTGTCACTGTATTTGTTGCACCCGGACCGGATGTTACCATACACACACCGGTGCGTCCCGTTGCGCGGGCATATCCCTGTGCCGCATGCACGGCGCATTGCTCATGACGCACAAGAATATGGTTTATCTTGTCGCGATAGTCGTAGAGCGCGTCATAAACCGATATGATAGCACCACCCGGATAGCCGAACATTGTTTCTACTCCTTCGGCAAGCAAAGAACGTATCACAGCTTCAGCACCGCTGATGCGTGGCAGGTCCTTTGGGAATGGAGCAGTCATGTGATTGGGGTTTTCTGTAAAAGCCATATTATATAAGGTAATTACTTTATCAAAAAAGCCTCTCTCCGCATGGAGAAAGGCTTTATATATTCATATTTTATATATACACACAACCTTTCTCCCGTTATCTGCGCAAGACCACGAGGTTTAGGTTGTTAAGGATATATAAACTACTGTACATAAACTCTCTTTTGTTGTTTGCGCAAAAGTAATAGCAATAATTATTAAAAACAAAGAAAATGCACACTTTTTTTTCATAAATAATACTTATAGCTTGATTATTGGATGTAAAATGTGACTATTTGATAGAATTTGGCAAAAAAATGTATGCTTTTGGTAAAATGCTTCCGGAATCAGCGATTTCTACATACAATAATGTGCTGAATTATTTTCACTTGCCTGTTGATAACTTTTATAATTTGCTTATTGTATAATATTTGCTGTTTATATACATTTGCGAAAAATATTGATTATTAACTTAATTTAAAACAAACACAACAATGAAAAAGATTTTTGGCGCATTGGTAATTGCTCTTTTGGCAATTGGTGCAAACGCACAGACATTTGAAAAAGGTTCTAGCATTGTAACTGCACAGCTTGGTATTGGTGGTGGCTTCGGTCAGAGAGTAGCTTACGAGTATTCTCTTATGAATCTTCTTGATGGCAAGGCTGCTATCGGTGTCGGTGGTTCTTTGAACAACTGCTTCAGTTCTAATAAAAATAAAGGTGACTGGGGTAAGGAGAAATGGGGTTATAACACATTCACTGTTACTGCTATCGGTTCATTCCACTATGAGTTTATTGACAAACTCGACACTTATGTAACAATCGGTCTTGGTG
>JAGBSZ010000113.1 GCA_017631585.1 Bacteroidaceae bacterium | reverse complement strand
TCTATTTTTTAATGAATTAACACAGAATTCAGGAATTATAATCACAAATATAGATGTTTTATTCTTTTAAACAAAATTTAAAGATTTTATTTTATGGTTTACTAGTTAAAGTTTAACGAATGAAACACACAAAAAAGGTTTTGATTTTTCAATCAAAACCTTTTTCAATATATCATTCTTCTTAGAATTCCGCGTTATTCGGAGTACGTGGGAAAGGTATAACGTCACGGATATTGGACATTCCTGTCACAAAGAGCAACAGACTCTCAAAACCGAGACCGAAACCTGAGTGAGGGCATGAACCGTAGCGGCGTGTATCAAGATACCACCACATATCCTTCATTGGGATATTCATCTCCTCGATGCGTGCAAGGAGTTTGTCGTAATCAGCCTCACGCTCTGAGCCACCGATAATCTCGCCAATCTTTGGGAAGAGAACGTCCATGGCACGTACAGTCTTGCCATCCTCGTTCTGCTTCATGTAGAATGCCTTGATATCCTTTGGATAATCGGTAAGGATTACAGGACGCTTGAAGTGTGTCTCAACAAGGTAACGCTCATGTTCTGATGCCAAATCAACACCCCAATATACAGGGAACTCAAACTTGTGACCTGCAGCAACGGCATCTTCAAGAATCTTGATACCATCGGTGTAGCTCAAACGGACGAACTCTGTATTCACGATTGAACGCAGACGCTCGATAAGTTCCTTGTCAACCATATTGTTGAGGAATGTGATATCTTCCATACAGTTATCCAAAGCCCACTGTACGCAATACTTGATAAACTCCTCAGCCAACTCCATGTTGTCGTAAATGTCGTTGAAGGCAACCTCGGGCTCTATCATCCAGAACTCAGCAAGGTGACGTGGAGTATTTGAGTTCTCGGCACGGAATGTGGGACCGAATGTGTATATTGCGCCAAGTGCTGTGGCTGCCAACTCACCCTCGAGCTGACCTGACACTGTAAGGCTTGCCTGCTTGCCGAAGAAGTCGCTGTCATACTTGATGCTACCCTCGTCGTCCTTCTTCAAATCGTAAAGGTTCATTGTTGTAACCTGGAACATCTGTCCTGCACCCTCACAGTCTGATGCTGTGATGATTGGTGTGTGGAAATAGTAGAAACCTTTATCGTGGAAGAACTTGTGGATAGCATAAGCCATGTTGTGACGGATGCGGAATACTGCACCAAAAGTGTTGGTACGTGGACGAAGGTGTGCCACAGTACGCATGTATTCCATTGTCTGACCTTTCTTTTGCAAAGGATATGTGCTGTCGCAAGCACCGAGCAACTCAATTTCTGTTGCCTGAATCTCTACCGACTGACCGCCTCCGATAGACTCTACGAGCATACCATTGACGCTCAGGCACGCGCCTGTTGTAAACTGCTTCACAAGTTCCTCATCGAACTTGTCGGCATCGATAACCACCTGGACATTATTGATTGTAGAACCGTCGTTGAGAGCAACAAATGCAACCTGCTTGCTGCTACGGCGTGTTCTTACCCATCCTTTTACGTTTACCTCAACACCGGCTTCCGTTCTCTTAAGGATGTCGGATATTTTTGTTCGTTTTATCGTTTTCATACGATTATATTGTGTTGTAAAACTAATCTGTTATTATTCGTACGCACCCATGCGCAACATATTCACTTCCTTATCGGTCAGGTAACGCCAGTCGCCGCGACGAAGGTTCTTCTTTGTCAAGCCTGCAAAAAGCACACGGTCGAGTTTGTTTACTCTGTAGCCGAGGTGCTCGAGCATACGGCGCACGATACGGTTCTTGCCCGAGTGTATCTCTATACCAATCTGTGAACGGTCGGCTTCGTTCACGTATGTAACCTCATCGGCATATACATGACCGTCCTCAAGCTCAATACCATTAACAAGAAGGTCCATATCGGACATTGCAACGTTCTTGTCACAGGTAACATGGTATATCTTCTTTTTCATGAACTTGGGATGTGTGAGCTTTGCAGCCATATCGCCATCGTTGGTGAGAAGCAATACACCTGTGGTGTTGCGGTCGAGACGACCAACGGGATAGATGCGCTCCTTGCCAATTCCGTGCAGACAGTCAAGCACTGTCTTGCGCTCCTGTGGGTCATCGACTGTTGTAACGCAGTCCTTTGGCTTGTTGAGCAATACATATACCTTGCGCTCGGGATTGATGCGCTCGCTGTTGAAACGTACATCATCGGTTGGCGACACCTTTGTTCCAAGTTCGGTAACAACAACACCGTTAACGGTTACAAGACCTGCCTCGATGTAGTTGTCAGCCTCGCGACGTGAACAGATTCCTGCATTTGAAAGGAATTTGTTAAGACGCAAAGGAGCATTTGGGTCAATCATTGCCTCGCGGTATGCAGCACGCTTCTTTGTGCTGTACTTTGCATTGGGGTCGTATGCTGCTTTTCTGTTCGGTCTGTTGCCGTAAGCACCACGACGCTCTGCGCCCTGCTCACCTGCCACGCCGTTGGAAAAACGGTTATAGTTCTTACGTGGACGGAACTCGTTGTTTGCCTCTCTTGACTCACCATTATAACGTCCGAATGATGGTTTCTCGCCACCGAAACGGTTGTTGCCGAACTCTCTTCCACCACGTTCAAACGGTTTGTTCTTTCCATACATTCCACGAGCTTCACCATCACGGTTAGCACGTCCGAATTGCGGACGCTCGTCATAGTTTCCATCGAAACGTGAACGTCTCTTTAGTTTGTTGTCGCCACTGAAATTGGGATTGAACGATGCTCTCTCCGTGTTTCGGCGCGGAGCGCCGGCATTCTGGCGTTTATCTCTGTAATTATTCATTTGATAATATCTTTACGAACCTCACGGTCCAAATTAAATATTCTTATAAACCGGTGTATGAGTGCGGAGTGATTGCACGCAACTCCTCTTTTACACTTTCAGAAACATCGAGTCCGTCGATGAACTGAAGCAATGTGTTCTGATTGATACCCTCGTTAGTACGGGTAAGTGCCTTGAGAGCCTCGTATGGGTTAGGATATGCCTCTCGGCGCAATATTGTCTGGATACCCTCGGCACAAACGCTCCAGCAGTTGTCGAGTTCATCATAAATGGCACCTTCGTTGAGCAACAGCTTACGCAAGCCTACAAGAGAACTCTTTATTGCTATGAGCATATGTCCCATAGGAACACCTACGTTGCGCAGAACTGTAGAGTCGGTAAGGTCGCGCTGCAGACGAGAAATAGGCAACTTCATTGACAAGTGGTCGAGAATTGCATTGGCTATACCAAGATTACCCTCACTGTTCTCAAAGTCGATAGGATTAACCTTGTGCGGCATTGCGCTTGAACCAACCTCTCCGGCTTTAATCTTCTGCTTGAAGAACTCGTTGGAGATATACTGCCAGAAGTCCTTGTCCATATCCATGATGATGATATTCACACGACGCATTGCATCGAACAATGCTGCAAGATTATCATAATTTGATATCTGGGTTGTATATTGTTCGCGTTGCAAGCCAAGGTTCTCCTGAACGAACTTGTTTGCAAATGCCTTCCAGTCGATTGAAGGATATGCCACTCTGTGAGCGTTGAAGTTACCTGTTGCACCACCGAACTTTGCAGAAATAACACATTTCTTGAGCTCTGCAAGCTGTGTCTCCAAACGATACACAAATACCATCACCTCCTTGCCAAGACGTGTGGGCGATGCAGGATGACCATGGGTACGTGCAAGCATAGGGATATTCTCCCATGCCAAGGCATACTCCTTGAGCTGTGCTATCAACTCCTCTACAGCAGGATAATAAACATCGTTCAAAGCATCCTTTATTGAACAGGGAACAGATGTGTTGTTGATATCCTGTGAAGTCAAACCAAAGTGGATGAATTCCTTATATGCATCCAAGCCTCCGATGGCATCGAACTGCTCTTTGATGAAATATTCGACAGCCTTTACGTCGTGATTTGTAACCTTTTCAATATCCTTTACACGGGTAGCATTCTCCAATGTAAAATTCTTGTATATATCGCGGAGACGTGGGAAAAGAGCCTTGTCCATACCCTCGAGCTGAGGTATTGGCAACTCACATAGAGCAATGAAATACTCTATCTCTACAAAAACACGATACTTGATTAGTGCGTACTCAGAAAAATAGCCCGCAAAAGGCTCTGCCTTACCCCTATAACGACCGTCGATAGGAGATACTGCTGTCAGAATATTAAGTTCCATTATACTATTTATAAAAAACGTTTTTCACATGCAAAAATAGCACTTTTTAGCCATAAACACTCATTGCCGGCATAAAGTTTATCAAAAATAACACAAATTGCTGTTTTTTTGAATAAAATTTCGCAACAAGACAAAAAAATAACCTACGCACTGCGCAGGTCGGCTTCGTGGACGTTGACGGATTCGAACCGCCGACCCTCTGCTTGTAAGGCAGATGCTCTAAACCAGCTGAGCTAAACGTCCGATATTTCAATTGTTTTGGTGGACGTTGACGGATTCGAACCGCCGACCCTCTGCTTGTAAGGCAGATGCTCTAAACCAGCTGAGCTAAACGTCCAATAAGTTGCAATTCTCATTTGCGATGCAAAAGTACTGCAAAATATTACAACCACCAAATATTTTGAACTTTTTTTTTCGATTAAATATAAAAAAATATGCAGGATGAGCACAATTCTCATCCTGCATACATTATTTTGCTATAAATTACTTAGCCACTTCGATGATAGCGCGACGATTCAAATACTTTGTGCTGTACTCGCTAGACTCGCCCTGACCAACAACAGACACAACCTCAGCGCCATTAGCTCTCAACATCTCAGCAACTGCCTCAGCACGTTGCAAAGACAACTTCTGATTGTACTCCTCTGCACCTGTCACATCTGCGAAACCGATTACGCGGAGCTTAACACCGGCAGCCTTGGCAGCCTCTGCATAAGCCTTGATATTCAACTCTTCCTTCTTAGAATCGAGCTTAGCAGAACCGAATGGGAAGAATGAAGACTGTTTAACATCAACAAAACGTGGCTGATTTTCAAGCTCTGCACACTTCTTATTTGCATTATTAAGCTGATCCTTCAAGTTTGCAATTTCGTTCTGAGCCTTCTGGTTCTGAGAATTTGCGTTATTCAAGTCGTTCTCAAGACCGGCGATAATACCACCATATACAGCCTGAAGAGCAGGAACATCTACAGCCTGATTCCAATCGGGCTTACCAAGACGATATGTTACACCGACAGAAGCTGTCCACATATTGTCGTGACCAACCATACCAACTCTACCACTGAAGTTGCTGCGGAAGAAGTAACCCTCCAACTCAAGGTTAATAGCCCAACGCTTAGCTATACGGAAAGTATTTAGAAGACCATACTTTGCAGTAACTGAACCTGAAAGACCTGTCCATGTCTCGTAATCGTATGGACCACGACCAGCCCAACCTACACCAACATAAGGAATAGCATTATATACGCGATCCTCTCTGTAGCCACAGCAAAGGTTTGTCAAGTTGAACATTGCATCAAAGTGGAATATTGACAAAGAAGCTGTACCGATACCCTCAAAAGATCTCATGCTCAAACCTGTATAACCAGCTCTCCAACCAAAACCCGGAGTATGCCATTTACCAAAATTTGCGCTCAAATTTGGAGTAACGTGCTTAAATAGACTCTCGCCCTTTGTCACAACGCCATAATAGGCATTAACACCACCATTAACACTGATGAACCAGTTTGCGCCGAAACGATTGGTTTCAACACAATACTTCTTCACCGGAACTGCAATCTCCTCAACTACAACTTCCTGCGCATAAGAGAACATTGCTACACCGGCAATAGCCAATGAAATTAAAAACTTTCTCATAATTAAATCAATTAAATTTATTTTTCCTTTCCTTATACCAAAATACCAATTGCTTAAATACAAACATCTGACACAATGTTTTGTTTAAACAACTGAAAATGCCTTTTCACAACAGTTAAGGCAATAAACAATATTAATTATGCAAATTTAGGCAAAAATTATTGAAGCAAAGCCAAATAGGGTGTTAAAATCACTACATTAACACTATTTAACACGCATATATATTACTGATTAATGCTCTATCTCTGGAAGTTACGTTCAATATCCTTATCGGGCATTATATACACGATAGTTTGTCCGTCAGGAGTAATGGAAGGCATCGCTGTTCGGAACAAATCATCGACAAGGGATGTCATCTCCTCTGCTGAGAGCAACTGCCCGGCTACAACAGCTACATCCTTTGCCATTGATAAAGCTATGCGCTCATCAATTTTTGCCTTGGCATTGTTTGTTTCGTCCATGACACCGTGAACAATATCCATAAGCAATTTTACAGGAGAAAGTCCCTCAATACCCGACGGAACGCCATTGATTGCAAACGAGCCGCCACCCAACGAAGATATATCAAAACCCAAGAAAGAGAGTTCTTCCTGAATATTCTCTATGGTAACCGATTCATTCAATGTAACATCCACACGTTCAGGGAACAACAAGCCCTGTGACACAGCACGCTTGTCGCGTATCTGCTCCTTGTACTTCTCAAAAAGTACTCTTATATGCGCTCTGCGCTGATGCACCCACATCAGTCCCGATTTCACAGGTATCAGAATGTACTGACCTTTATACTGGGACATCGGAACATACTCTTCAACAAAAGAAGCATCGTCATTTGCATTGTACAAAGGTGTTTCCGACTCGAATAAAGCCGTATCCTCAAAAGGAGAAAGGTCGAGAGGTTTGCTGTCCGAAGCATCTTCGTAGAGCATTTCCCATGAACTGTCACTCTTTCTATAATCAGGCATCCTGTTCTTGAAAGGATTGTACCCGGGATTATAAGATACTCGCGGAGCTGAAACAGGGGTACTCTCTGTACCGGAAATATCCATAACCGGTATATCAGGAATATTATCATCGTCAAAATCAAGGCTCGGGGTGGCATTGAAACGTCCGAGAGCCTCGCGCACGGCAGCTGATATAATCTTCCACAAATCGGATTCGTTCTCGAATTTTATCTCTGTTTTTGTAGGATGGATATTCACATCTATGCGTGACGGCTCAACATCGATACACAGGAAGAACGGCACCTGTTCGCCTTGCGGGATAATATCCTCAAAAGCACTATTGACAGCCTTTGCAAAATAGGGGTGGCGCATATATCGTCCGTTCACAAAGAAGTATTGCAAAGCGCCCTTTTTACGTGCGCTCTCAGGAGTGCCCACAAAACCTTTTATATTTATAAGGGGGGTGACAATCTCTACTTCTACCAATTCCTTGTTTATCTTTTTTCCGAACAGATTGACAATCCTCTGTCTGAAAGATGAGGGCGGCAAGGATATGACCTCAGCACCATTGTGCGAAAGATTGAACTCGATTCCGCAATTAATGAGGGAAACACGCTCGAATTCCGTTACGATATTGTTGAACTCCGTTTGGATGGATTTCAAGAACTTGCGTCTTGCCGGAATATTATAAAACAGATTCTTTACCTTGAAGTTGCTGCCTGCAGGAACCATCACCGGCTCCTGCTGCTCAAGACGGGAACCGGAAATAGCAACAGCTGTTCCCAGCTCATCATCGGGACGCTTGGTAAGAAGCTCCACCTGCGCCACAGCCGCAATGGACGCCAATGCCTCGCCACGAAAACCCATTGTTGAGAGCGAGAACAAATCCTCGGCAGACTTTATTTTTGATGTGGCATGACGTTCAAAAGCAAGACGGGCATCAATCTCAGACATACCTTTTCCGTCGTCGATGACCTGTATAAGCGTTCTGCCACCATCAGAAACAATAACCTGCACCTTTGAAGCACCGGCATCGATGGAGTTTTCCATCAACTCCTTGACAACAGACGAGGGACGCTGAACTACCTCACCTGCTGCAATCTGATTGGCAACCGAATCGGGCAATAATTGTATAATATCCTTCATACTTCGTCAAGATTAAAACACAAAAACGTCCCTTAAGATATAGTAAAGCAGGAAGAGGCATACAAACAATGCAGCAACAGCAACACGCGTTGTTATACGTGTTCCGTTTTCCTTACGGCGCGACACGTGTGAATTCTCGGCTGTAAAAGCCCCGTGAAGACGTTCGCTATACCCCTCCTCACGTGGAGGAAGCATACCCAAATCACGCTTAGCTTTCTCTACAATCTTATCGAGCTTTTCCTTGCGCTCATCCACAAAGATATATTTATGATTGAATCTGCGCGGCTCGCGCATCTTGAACATTCCCATAATTAATTCCCTTTACCTTTCATACCATCCAACGTGGGCAAAGGTATATTCTCTCTTCTTATAACTTTCAGCTCAAGATTAGAACCCTTTCCACGCCAATTGAAAATATCCTCCTTGCTTAAAGGACGCACATAGTCGAACCACACGAAATTATCGAGGAAACGTTTGTCGGCAGGTCTCTGACCCATTGGATACAAGACTCCTTTTGCCTCCTTTGGCACAAAAAGACGTTCCACCTGACCATCTTTCAAATTGGCTGTTATACGACCTGCAACAGTAGTGTTCATTCCCACATAAGTGCTGTCACTCTCATCAATCGGATAAAATATAATCTCCACGCTACCTATTACCTGCATCTCGTTTATCTTTCCGTCGTCAAAGTAGAACTTCATTTCCTGACCTTTCACCTGATTGTAATCGGCAGATTCGGAAGAATCGACATATTCGGCATAAAGCGTCTGGTTTATTATATGCACCCAATCAATCGATGCAGTATCCATGTAAATCTTTATCTCCTCTCCAAGCAGTTGGATACCATTGTTCCACAAAATAGGGTCCTTGTACATTGTCATACAACTGTCGCGCGAGTCAAAAATAAGCGAATCGCATACAGCCTGCATCTCCTTACCCCATGCACGGACCTTGTTGTACGCCTTTACCTGGCGATACAGAGAATCTGTATCAAGATTATACGAAACAGCCCATATTGTATCGGCATGCATGAAAAGCGAGTCCTTTTGCGAGTAGTCGGTAACGACCGCTCTGCCTGTCACGTATGCAGAATCCACGACCTCATTCAGATATGCATATTCACCCGTAAGCATATTCCTGTTTACGGTGTCGTTATATACTATATTGCCAAAGACCTCGCTGAAACCGCTATTCATATTATAGAATATGGAATCGGCTGTAACATCTTTATTGTCGTTATACAACACTGAACGGTCGAGCAGATAAGCCAGCTTGTCAACCGTATTATAGCGTCCGCGCTCGGAATAGACCTCGCTTTCACCGCTGTACATATTGGTGGGACCAAGAATAATGGCAATTTTATTATCGGTGTTATATCGCAAAGTGTCAGACAGCAATTTAAAATCGGGATGCTCAAGAACTACCTTATACTGGAAAAATGCATCCTTTGTATCCACGTCGTACTCACCATAACGCGATGACAGTGTACTCTCGCCATCAAACAGGGTTCCATTCTCTATAAAATATCCCAAATTCTTGTTACGGTCAAAATCGAGACTATCGGTAGTCAGCGTTGTATTCTTGTCGATAAGGCGTACGTTGTGTCGTACACGGGCAAGATTGGTGTCGCCATCATAATCAAGATAGTCACCATAAAGAAACAGAGTGTCACCCTGCTCCATACGCACATTGCCAAATGCCTGAAAGGCGTTTTTCTTTTGAAAATAGTGGGCACTGTCGCAGAACATATACATGCTGTCCCTGCGGAAGCGTACATCGCCCACCAATATCCATGCGTCAGGATTTATCTTTTCATCAAAACGCGTGACATCGGTATGCAACATGTGCACATAGTTCTTCGAACGGACCGAAGAACTGTCACCCGATACAGTCTCCTGCCCATAGACAGAAAACATCAGAGAAAATATGTATATAAAAGATAATATTCTACGCATTACAACAATAATGGTTACTCTTCAAAGAATTTCCAGTCGGGATAGAGAAAATCACATTCGTGGCTGTCGCGGTTTATCCTGACGTAAGTATTCTGCTGCTTCTCTTTTATCCATTCTCTGATACGCTCATCACTCAACTTTGCCTGATACAAGCCCTGCAGTGTCTCATAATCGTCTGCCAAAGTGGCAACGTGCGCATCTGTCTTTGACTTTAGCTTGACAATGGCACAGACAGTCTTGCCATTATCCTGCAACCATGTAAATGGCTGTGAAATTTCGCCGACTTTCAAGCCGTCTATCACTCTTGCAACATCCACAGGCAACTCATCCATCTTAAAATGCGAAGAGGCTGTCATTTTATTGTACATCATTCCATAGTTGTTTCTTGTCTCCTTATCATGAGAAATAACCTCTGCACCCTCTTCGAAAGTAAATTTTTCTTCCTTTATATCCGACGCAATGGAATCAAGACGAAGAAGCATCTTCTTTATATTATCTGTTGAGTATTGCGGTTTACGCAATATATGACGAACCTTTACGCGGTCGCCGCGTTTTTCCATAAGCTGAATTATGTGGAAACCATACTCTGTCTCGACAATCTTTGAAACCTTGTTAGGGTCGGTGAGACTGAATGCTACGGTTGCAAATTCAGGTTGCAGCTGTCCTTTGCCCATAAAATCGAGCTCTCCGCCACGACGTGCCGAACCAGGGTCCTCGGAATAGAGCAGAGCAAGAGTTGAAAAACTGGTCTCCTTATTTGTTATACGCTCGGTGTATTCGCGCAACTCGCCTTTCACACGTTCAATCTCTTCGACATCAATTTCGGGTTCAAGTGTTATCACCTGCACCTCAACCTGTTGCTGTATAAAAGGAATACTGTCTTTGGGCAGAGAATCATAGAAGCGACGTACAAGAATAGGAGAAACCTTTATTTCACCGACAATTTTCTGCTTCATGCGTTCCATCATCTCCATATTGTAAAGTTGCTCGCGGTACATTTCGCGAATTTCGGAAGAGTTCTTGTCGAAATACTCCTCCATTTTCTCCTTTGAACCTATTTGACTGATGACATAACTTATCTGCGACTCAACCTTACGCATTATTTCTGTTTCATCAACAACAATACTATCCAATGCAGCTTGATGAATAAACAACTGTTGCACAGCAAGGTCCTCGCCGACAACACAGTATGGGTCACCCTCGAATCTTCTGCCATTACCTTGCCAGAAGCGAATAGCCTCCTCAATATCGGAACGCAGAATACATTTGTCGCCGACAACCCATTCTACACGGTCAATAACATTATCCTGAGCAACCAAACACAAAGGTTGCAACAACGACAATATGCAAAGGAACAATAATTTTCTCATCATTTCTTACTTATTCAGCCATCATGGCATATCTTTTCAAAATATTATAATCTCACCCGACTTTAATGCGTCGTCATACAAAGAACGTTTCTTATTCTTTATAAAATCGGCTCTCTTTGAGTTTACCAACAACTCTTTGACCTCGTGTTCAACCATTTCAAGAGGTTTTATACCGCCTTGCTGTATCATAGAATCAGCACAAACGAAATAGGTATATCCTCCATGTTTGAACTCAATTGTTTCCCGCTTTTTCAGTCTCTCGTTCAGCTGATATTCCGTAAGAGGTGTCTGTTTGGCAATATCCGAAACCGGACGCCACTCCTCGAGGAAGCTGTTATAAAAAGCCTCGTTGACAAGGCTGTACTTCTCAATGCTCTCAAGGTCATCGACGTTGCGTCTGATACACCATGAACGCACCCTGCCGATGTTTGGAGATTTATCCGAAACCTTCAGCAGCAAGCCTTTGAATATCGGCTCCTCAACCTCAAACATTGTCCCGTTCTCATTGTAGAAATCCTCTATATCGGTCATGGATATATCAGAAAGAAGCTGTTGACTGACCAATCCGTCCTGATACATACTCAGAATAAGTCCTCGACGGTACTTATCGACCATACTTTCAACATCAACAGTGGATGCAATGTTTTCCGTAGCCTTATTATAGAAAAGATGCTCAACAGCCCATCGTTCTACATAATTTTTGACAAAACGGACGCTGTCAACACCATTTCCATAAATAGCAAACATCAACTCCACCTCATCCTTATACAGATAGGAATCACCGATGCATGCTACAGGTGTTCTGCCTTTATGAACATCCTCTCCTTTGCATGAGAGCAAAAGAGAGAATATCATTAAAATACAGAAAACACCATATTTATTCCACATAGAGAAACTTTGTAATATCATATAACAAAAGCACAAAATGCTTTACTCTGTCATACGAGAGAAAACAGGATTATTTATGGTTATTTACAGTGCCAAGCACCTTTTTATCCACTTTTACCTTATATTTCTTGCGCAACGCCTTGACCCATCTCTCCTCGAGATACTTCTGATAATCGTTCTGCACTGCGCCTTTTACATCCTTGTATGATTCCGGAGCGGAAATAAGCTGACCGATAACATCAACAAAGCCCAAGCCACGACGATACTCGCCACCATCGCCTTGATTAAAGATATATTTATCGACCCAGGCATTGTCTCCGGCAGAGAACATTCCAATCTCGACACGGACAACCTTTGCCGAATCCTTTGGCAAATTCTCTTCTATGACTGCCTTATAGTCGTTTGCATGCTTACCAGCCAACATATTCTTTATCATATCGAGGTTTTCCTGTGAGTTTGCATGCACTACAGCTCCACGATAACGGGGTGAATCGAAAAGATATTTTTTTCTGTTCTTTTCAAAATGCTTATTCAAACCCGCCTCATCATTGGCAGCCTTATCCCAAACCTCCTTTGTAGAAACCTCAAAGAAAAGCAGACCGTCGTAATACTCACGCATCAGATTGGCAAACTCAGGATACTTGCTCTCAAGCAGACTGTCCTCGCGTGCCAAAGCCTCTTGCGGAGTAAGGTTGCCACCAAACTCTTTTGCAAGATCAAAGCCCTTTTTCATCCGTGCCTGCAGATGGATATTCTCTCTTTCGAGCATCTTTATTATCGCAGGGCGATACTCTTCGAAATTACCAAAAGGACGAGAAGAGAAACGTTTTACTACATGAAAACCGGCAGGGGTCTCAAACGGTTTTGAAAACTCGCCGTCCTTGAGCATAAACGCAACATTCTCAAATTCTTGGAATGCCTGCCCTCTTATTATTTCAAAAGGCTGAATCACCTGTTTGTGAATATCAAAGCTTTCGGCAACATCTTCAAATGAAGTACCTGCACAAAGCATTGCGTATGCAGAATCAGCCTTTGCTCTGGAAGCCTCAACCATTGCAAGGTTTTCTTTTTGATTTGCGGGGAAAAACAGATGCGTAACCTTTACAAAGCCATCCTTGCCTATTGTTGACGAATCCTTGGCATAGATTTTATATGCCTCGTTGTCAACATAATCGGGGTCGGTGAGGTAGCCTTCTGCAAGTTGACTGCGGTCCTTTGCATATTCCTCCTTGAAAGATGAGAGTGTATCGAGTTTCAAAGCCTCAGCCTCTGCAACCTTCAATTTAAAATCGATATACAATTGAAGATACTCTTTGGCAGTCATTGAACTGTCGCTTACATTGCCACGATTCTTGTTGAATGCATATTCAAATTCGGAACGCAGTATCTCCTTGCCATTAATGGTCATAAGTACCGGGTCTTCTGCAACCTGTGCAGACACACCCGCTACTGTAACCAAAAAGAGTAGAAATATATGTATTCTTTTCATACGGATTTATTCGGGACGGCTGTAGTTAGGAGCCTCACTTGTAATTGAAACATCGTGTGGATGGCTTTCCAACACACCGGCATTTGTGATACGCACAAACTTGGCATTATGCAAAGATTCAATATCCTTTGCACCGCAATAACCCATACCAGAACGAAGACCACCTACAAGTTGATAGATAACCTCGAACAATGTTCCCTTATAAGGAACTCGTGCAGCGATACCCTCCGGAACAAGTTTCTTCTTGTCTGCAGTATCTGCCTGGAAGTAGCGGTCCTTTGAACCATTCTCCATAGCCTCGAGCGAGCCCATGCCACGATAAGACTTGAACTTACGACCATTGAAAATGATTGTATCACCTGGTGACTCCTCTGTTCCGGCAACAAGAGAACCAATCATAACGCAGTAACCGCCGGCAGCCAACGCCTTTACAACGTCACCAGAATAACGCAAACCACCATCGGCAATCAAAGGTACACCAGTACCCTCAAGTGCTTTTGCTACATCATATACGGCAGAAAGCTGAGGAACACCCACACCGGCAACGACACGTGTTGTACAGATTGAACCAGGACCGATACCTACCTTTACAGCATCAGCACCGGCATCTGCCAACATCTTTGCAGCCTCGCCTGTAGCAACATTACCAACAACGATGTCTATCTGTGGGAAAGCAGCCTTAGCCTCTTTGAGTTTCTGGATTACACCTGCCGAATGTCCATGAGCTGTATCGATAATGATAGCATCGACACCTGCTTCAACAAGAGCCTTGATACGGTCCATTGCGTCAACTGTTACACCCACACCGGCAGCAACACGCAAACGACCCTTGCTGTCTTTACATGCCATTGGTTTATCCTTTGCCTTTGTGATATCCTTGAATGTTATAAGACCGATAAGGTGTCCTTCACCATCAACAACAGGAAGTTTCTCAATCTTATTCTCACGCAAAATATTGGCAGCTGCCTCCATGTCTGTCTGCTGGTTTGTCACAACAAGATGCTCAGCACCGGTCATAACCTCGCAGATAGGACGCATCATATTTGTCTCGAAGCGCAAATCGCGGTTAGTTACGATACCCACAAGTTTCTTATTGTCGTCAACAACAGGAATACCGCCAATATGATATTCTGCCATGATATCGAGAGCATCCTTTACAGTAGCCTGTGCCTTAATGGTGATAGGGTCGTATATCATACCGTTTTCGGCACGCTTTACGATAGCTACCTGATGTGCCTGTTCAGCTATGGACATATTCTTGTGGATAACACCGATACCACCTTCACGCGCAATGGCAATAGCCATTTTTGCTTCGGTAACGGTGTCCATTGCCGCTGTTACAAAAGGAACATTAAGCTCTATATTTTTTGAAAACTTAGTCTTTAAAGAAACCTCTTTAGGCAGGACTTCAGAATACGCCGGAATCAACAATACATCGTCGTATGTCAAACCGTCCATCACAATTTTTTCTTTTATAAAATCATTCATAGTCTATATTTTTTATATTTTTAGTTTCCCATTTCAGAAATAAACTTAATGCGCACAAGACGAATCTCCTCTTCGCTGTACTCGCCACCAAGTTCGCCGATAGCAATATCTATATTATCAGTATCCGAGTTCTTGAAGTAATCATATATCTCAGCCAAATTCTCCTCATCGAGTATCTCCTCAAGGAAATAGTCGATATTGAGTTTTGTACCCGAATATACTATTGATTCGATATCATCGAGCAACTCATCAAACTCGACACCCTTGCTTATTGCCAAATCATCAAGGGCAACCTTGCGGTCGATTGCGTTGATGATAGCCACCTTAAGTTTGGATTTATTGGCAACTGTTCTGATGCGTATATCCTCAGGGCGATCGATTTCATTTTCCTCGCAATGACGCTTAATCAAGCTACAGAACTCCTCGCCATAACGTTTTGCCTTACCCTCGCCTACACCGGGGATATTCTTTAGTTCTTCGATGCTTATAGGATATGTGGTTGCCATAGCCTCGAGCGACGGATCCTGGAATATCACATAAGGAGGCAATTCGAGCTGTTTCGACAATTTCTTGCGGAGATTCTTCAACATTGCATACAGTTCGGGATCAACAGCAAATGAACTGCCTGCCTGTATAACTGTCTCTTCCTCCTCAAAATCCTTATCCTCTACAATTTTGAAAGATACCGGCTTTTTCAAGAAATCCTTTCCTGATTTTGTAACCTTTATAATACCGTAGTTCTCGACATCCTTGTCAAGATAACCGGCTATGAGCGCCTGGCGTATAACAGCATTCCATCTTTTTGCATCTTCATCGTCACCACAACCGAAACATTCAAGTTCATCATGTCTGTGAGATATGATGTCAGCAGTTTCCTTACCAAGGAGGACATCTATTATATACTCTATCTTAAAATTCTCTTTCAGTGCAAGTACTGTATCTATTACAGTCTCAAGCAACTCTTTTGCCTCCACCTGTTTTTTGGGTGACTGGCAGTTGTCACAATTTCCACAGTTTTCCACGTCGTAATTCTCACCAAAATAATGTAACAATAATTTTCTTCGACAAACAGCCGATTCTGCGTATGCAGTTGTCTCGTTCAAAAGCTGTCGTCCGATGTACTGTTCTGCCAAAGGCTTACCTTCGAGGAATTTCTCAAGTTTCTGTAAGTCCTTATTGTTGTAGAACGTTATACATTGCCCCTCTCCACCATCTCTGCCGGCACGGCCGGTTTCCTGATAGTACCCCTCGAGGCTTTTGGGAATATCATAATGTATCACATAGCGGACATCCGGCTTGTCTATACCCATTCCGAATGCTATTGTCGCTACGATAACATCTATTTTTTCCATTATAAAATCGTCCTGAGTCTGCGAACGCACAGCAGAATCCATACCGGCATGATATGGTTTTGCAGGAATTTCGTTAGCCTGCAGAATCTCTGCAAGTTCCTCTACTTTTTTACGGCTCAGGCAATATATGATTCCCGACTTTCCGGGATTCGATTTTATATATTTTATAATATCCTTATCAACGTCCTTTGTCTTCGGGCGCACCTCGTAATAGAGATTAGGACGATTGAACGATGATTTGAAATCGGGAGCATCCTGAATTCCAAGATTCTTTTTGATATCATCGCGCACCTTTGTTGTTGCCGTTGCCGTCAGAGCGATGATAGGAGCTTTGCCTATCTCGTTTATTATAGGACGTATGCGACGGTATTCCGGGCGGAAGTCGTGTCCCCACTCAGAAATACAGTGTGCCTCATCGATAGCATAAAACGATATTTTTATGCTTTTAAGGAATTCAACATTCTCTTCCTTAGTCAAAGACTCCGGAGCCACATAAAGCAATTTTGTCTTGCCGGACAGGACATCCTCCTTGACAACATCGATAGCCTGTTTTGTCAAAGAAGAGTTCAGGAAATGTGCCACTCCGTCTTCTTCATTCAGATTTCTTATTGCATCGACCTGATTTTTCATCAATGCAATCAACGGCGATATAACAATCGCTGTACCTTCCATAACCAAAGAGGGAAGCTGGTAACACAACGATTTACCACCACCCGTTGGCATGAGGACAAAAGCGTCATTTCCCTCAAAAAGGTTCTTTATGACAGCCTCCTGGTCCCCTTTAAACGTATCAAAACCGAAATTCTCTTTGAGAACTTCCGTCAAATTGCACTTCTTAGTCATTTTACAGTACGCCTATTTGAAAACAAAGTTATAAATATATCGACAAAACACACAACTTTTTCAAAAGATATTTTCTCAAAAACAGATAAAATATTTTTTCAGGCATATAAATAAAAAAACCTTTCAAACTGAAAGGTTTTTTATTTACCATATAACATTCGTCACGCGCCCGCAATGGAAGTGCTTTTCTCTATCTGTTTTTTGGCGTACTCTTTTGATATCTTGCAACTTTTTGCCCCACTCGACGGCACTTCGAACATCTTCTCCATCATGATAGTTTCCACAATAGAGCGTAATCCTCGGGCACCTAGTTTATACTCCACGGCAGTATCCACAATATAATCAAGAGCATCCGGTTCAAAAGTAAGCTTTACGCCATCCATTTCCATAAGTCTGATGTACTGCTTTACTAAAGAATTCTTTGGCTCAGTGAGAATATTGCGTAATGTATCGCGGTCAAGAGGACGCAAAGATGTCAATATAGGCAAGCGACCGACAATTTCAGGAATAAGACCGAACGAGCGCAAATCCTGCGGTGCTATATATCGCATCATATCTCCCTTGTCAATATGTTGCTTGTTCTGCACCGAATTATAACCCACCACATGAGTATTCAGTCGTTGCGCAATCTTTTTCTCGATACCATCAAATGCACCGCCACATATAAACAGAATATGCTTGGTATTGACAGGTATCATCTTTTGGTCGGGATGCTTGCGTCCGCCCTGTGGGGGAACATTCACAATAGAACCTTCGAGCAATTTGAGCAAGCCCTGCTGAACACCTTCACCACTGACATCACGTGTAATTGAAGGATTGTCGCTTTTGCGGGCAATCTTGTCAATCTCGTCAATAAAGACAATACCGCGTTCAGCCTCCTCAACCTTATAATCGGCAACCTGAAGAAGACGGGTAAGGATACTTTCAATATCTTCGCCCACATATCCGGCTTCTGTAAGCACCGTTGCATCGACAATGGTGAAAGGAACCTTGAGAAGACGGGCTATCGTGCGGGCAAGCAAAGTTTTTCCTGTACCGGTGCTGCCCACCATAATGATATTGCTCTTCTCAATCTCCACATCATCACATGCATCACGTTGCATGAGACGCTTGTAGTGGTTATATACCGATACCGCCAACGCACATTTTGCCTCATCCTGACCAATGACATATTCATCAAGGAAAGCCTTTATCTCCTTAGGCTTTGGCAATTCAGTCATTTCAAAGTCACTTTTAGACAAAAGAGACTCCTCTCGCAGAATTGCATGAGCCTGCTCGACACAGTCATTGCATATATAACCGGTCATACCGGTCATAAGCAATGCAACCTGGTCTTCGGTTCTGCCACAAAAGCTACAACGTTTCTTACCCCTCTCTGCCATTACAACAATTATTTTTTACGGGTAAGAACATTGTCAATCATACCATACTCCTTAGCCTCAAGAGCTGTCATCCAATAATCACGGTCGCTGTCAGCCCACACCTTATCGAAAGGCTGTTTGCTATGGTCGGAGATTATGGTATAAAGTTCAGTCTTGAGCTTTTGTATTTCGCGCGCAGTGATTTCAATGTCGCTCGCCTGACCCTGCACACCGCCAAGAGGCTGGTGTATCATAACACGGCTGTGTGTAAGTGCAGAACGCTTGCCCTCAGCACCTGCCACAAGAAGCACCGCAGCCATACTTGCCGCCATTCCTGTACAGATTGTAGCCACATCGCTCGAAATGAACTGCATTGTATCATATATGCCAAGACCGGCATATACCGAACCACCGGGGGAGTTGATATATATCGATATATCCTTTCCGCTATCGACAGAATCGAGATACAACAACTGCGCCTGAAGAGTATTTGCTGTATAATCGTCAATTTGTGTACCGAGGAAGATGATTCTATCCATCATCAAACGAGAGAAAACATCCATCTGAGTAACATTCAGCTGTCTTTCCTCAAGAATATATGGGTTCAAATACTGCGACTGCGCCTTTATAACACCGTCAAGCACCATGCTGTTCATGCCAAGATGCTTGGTTGCATATTTTCTAAAATCATCTCTCTCCATACAACAAATCCTTTAAAAATCAAATATTATATATTAAGCGTTCTCAGACACCTTTTTGTTGAAGTCCTCAACAGAAACGGTCTCCTCGTTCAATGTGATAACAGCCTTGATTGACTGGATGAGCTTAACATCAACAGCACGGTTGATGAGAGCCTCACGTGTCTTATCCTGCTTCAACATCTCCTTAGCATAGTTCTCGAGCAAATCCTCAGGAACATTTGCCATACCATACTGAGCGAACTGGTCGCGTGTAGCATCCTTTGCAACAGAGAGAACATCGTTGTCGTCAATCTTGATTTCGAACTTCTTGGCAAGCTGCTCCTTGATAAGGTGCCATGAAAGTTCTGTAAGGCTCTTCTGGAAATCCTCCTCGCTTACAGCCTCAGCACCTTCTGCCTTGTTCATATCCATGATGCGACGCAAGATAGACTCGTTGAACTCGAGCTTGCCTACCTTCTCCATCAAATATGTACGTACATCCATCAAGAGCTTATAGTCGCTCTCAACCTCAAAACGTGTAGAGAACTGCTCAGCAATCTTTGCACGGAACTCCTCCTCTGTTTTAACAACATCCTTACCGAATGCTGCATCGAACACATTCTGGTTCATTTCGCTTGCAACGAAGCGTGTAATCTCAGTGATTGCAAAAGTAAACTCACCTGCGTGAGCAGCAACCTCGCTCTTCTCAACCTTGAGAAGTGAAGCCAATTCAGCCTCATTGTTGTCAAAAGCTACAGAAGGGTTGAAAGTAACCACATCATTTACTTTTGAACCTGCAAAGAGAGCCTTCTGCTCATCGTTCTTCATGTAAGAAGGCATCATGACAGCCTCGCGAACAACAACACCCTCCTCAACAGACTCAGTCAATGTACCCTTAAGCATATCGCCATTCTCATAAGCCTCAACCTGCTTGTATTCGCCACAACGCTGTGCGAAAGCGTTTGCCTGACCATCGATCATCTCCTTTGTAGGCTCGATTCTGTAATAAGGAAGAGCATCGTTCTTGTCAAGAACAGCCTCGAACTTTGGAGCAAGAGCAATCTCGAACTCAAAAGTAAACTCCTTATCCTCAGCCATATTGATACCAGCCTGCTGCTCCTCTATTGGAAGAGGCTCGCCAAGCATATCAATCTTGTTCTCTCTGATGTACTCGAATATCTTTGTCTGCAACAACTTGTTGATTTCCTCTGCCTTTACAGCAACACCATACTGCTTTTTAATCAAGCCCATAGGAACCATACCCGGACGGAAACCCGGAATATTCGCCTTCTGACGGAAGTTCTTCAACTGTTTCTCTACCAATGCTGAATAATCAGCCTCCTGAATGTTTACAGAAAGGATCGCGCTTGTAGCGTCCTGATTTTTAAGTGTAAATTCCATTTATATTAAATTTAAATATTATTCTACTCCGAATTTAGACTTGCAAAATTATAATTTCTTGCGGACATATCCAAAAAAAAGCCGTTTTTACTCGATTTTGAAACAAAAAGTAGAAAAAACAGGCACAAAGACTATGCAAAAATAGCCATTTACAACATAAACGAGTTGTTGAAATAACAATCAACAACTCGTTTATGTAAATACCTTGATTTCAGAAATCCGCTTTTTATCCCAAAGTAACAAGATAAGGAGATTTTTACAACTGGAATTCACGCTTTCTCAACACAAAGTCGCGTCCCAGATATTTTTCACGCACAATCTTATTCTCTGCAAGCACCTCGGGAGTGCCTTCGAAAAGAATACGTCCTTCAAAAAGCAGATATGCTCTATCGGTTATACTCAATGTCTCCTGAACATTGTGGTCGGTAATAAGGATACCGATATTTTTATCCTTCAGTTTCCACACGATGTACTGTATATCCTCCACCGCGATAGGGTCCACACCGGCAAACGGTTCATCAAGCATTATGAATTTAGGGTCGATGGCAAGACAACGTGCAATCTCTGTACGTCGTCTTTCTCCACCCGAAAGACGGTCACCAAGATTTTTACGCACCTTTTGCAGACGGAACTCCTCAATAAGGCTCTCCAATTTCTCTTTCTGATACTCTTTTGGCTTTCCGGTAAGTTCAAGAACCGATGCAATATTATCCTCAACAGTCATTTTACGGAAAACACTTGCCTCCTGCGCAAGGTAGCCTATACCGGCACGGGCACGCTTATAGACGGGGAATTTGGTTATCTCTTCATCATTCAGAAAGATATGACCGTCGTTGGGAACGACCAGACCGGTTGTCATATAAAAAGATGTCGTTTTTCCCGCACCGTTAGGACCGAGCAGACCAACAATCTCACCCTGTTTAACATTAAAGGAGACATCATTGACCACTGTACGCTTGCCGTATCTCTTTACAAGATTCTCCGTACGCAACACCATCCTTTCAGAGGAATTATTTTCATCAAAACCGTTTGCCATACCTTATTTTCAATTTATTACATGGCAAAAATAAGGTATTTTTGTCTTTCCCGCAACAAAAAAGTCGCTTTCTGTGGCTAAAAGCAGTTAAAGGAAAAGATTGTCCCATTTATTGACACCAATAAAACAAAAATTAGTAACTTTGCACATCATTAATAATAGGGAAAAGCCGACAGCTCTATCCAATATTCAAGAAAGCAAATGATACTTGTCGATTCAATAAAAACATTCGGAGAATACATTCTTCTCATGAAACAGGTACTCTCCCAACCCGAACGATGGAGAGTCTTTTTCCGTCGCATGTTGCACGAGATGTACCAGCTTGGCGTAAATTCAATACCCATTGTACTTCTTATTTCATTTTTCATCGGTGCCGTAATATGCATTCAGTTGAAATTGAACATCGAAAGCCCATGGATGCCAAAAATGGTGGTAGGTTACTCCACCCGAGAAATTCTTATTCTTGAGTTCTCATCATCAATAATGTGCCTTATCCTTGCCGGCAAGGTTGGTTCAAACATAACATCCGAGATTGGCACGATGCGTGTCACACAGCAGATTGACGCACTTGAGATTATGGGAGTAAACTCGGCAAGTTTCCTTATCCTGCCCAAAATAACGGCTCTTATATCAATGATTCCTATGCTTGTCATCTTCAGCATTGCCGCCGGAATAGCCGGTGCCTTTGCCATAGGAAAATTCACAGGCATAATGACACCGGAGGACCTGATGGTGGGATTGCAGTACGAGTTCCAGCAATGGTATATATGGTGCAGTGTCATAAAATCAGTGGCATTTGCGTTTATAATAACAAGCGTATCATCATTTTATGGATACAGAGTCACCGGAGGCTCTTTAGAAGTAGGTAAAGCAAGTACAAATGCTGTTGTAAGCTGCAGCGCACTTATACTATTTGCCGATATGATACTCACACAATTACTCATGCAATGATAGAAATTTCTTCAATACACAAAAAATTCGAAGAGCAGACCGTACTCAACGACATCAGCGCAATCTTCGAAGACGGAAAGACCAACCTCATTATAGGTAAGAGCGGTGCCGGCAAAACAGTACTGCTCAAATGCATTGTAGGATTGGTGACACCGGAAAAGGGAAAAATAATATACGATGGACGTGACATCACAACTTTCAACAAGAAAGAGATGATGCTTCTGCGCCGCGAAATAGGCATGCTGTTCCAGAATTCAGCTCTTTTCGATTCAATGAGCGTATTAGAGAATGTAATGTTTCCGCTCGACATGTTCTCGGACATGAGCTATAAGGATAGGGTAAAACGTGCGCAGTTCTGCCTTGACCGTGTAAACATGCTCGAAGCACAGGATAAATCGCCGGACGAACTTTCAGGAGGCATGCAGAAGCGTGCGGCAATCGCAAGAGCCATTGCGTTAGGACCAAAATACCTTTTCTGCGACGAACCAAACTCAGGTCTCGACCCGCAAACATCACTGAAAATCGACGAGCTTATACACGACATCACAAAGGAGTACCAGATAACAACCATCGTAAACACACACGACATGAACTCCGTAATGGGAATAGGCGACCACATTCTGTTCCTTGCTGATGGCAAACTCTCGTGGGAAGGCAAGAAAGAGGAGATTCTGCACACCGACAATGAGACACTCAACAGTTTTCTCTTCTCATCAGACCTTGTGAAGAAAGTCAAGGAGATGGCTAACAAATAAAACAAAAACGCTGAATCAACGATTCAGCGTTTTTGTTTTATTCCAATCATTGTTACCTGCGCTTTCCGAAAGCGATATTAAAGCCGAATACAACATGCGCATTCAAGTTGTCAACCGGCAAGAACTGTGGTGTAACCTTTGTAATCATAAAGTCACTGCCTATAAAGAAATTGATGGCAGCCGGATGAATATTCAACATCCAACCCAAATTTGCTCCATAAGTACCATAACCATAGTTTACCGAAGCTTCCAGCCACTTCAACGGAGCTATATTGAGGAATCCGCGTACCTCGTACCATTTGTTGCTCTCGAATGGAGAGAAGCAATGTCCGTAAAGAACACCCACTGAAAGAGGCTTGTAGAAAGGCATATTATACTCTGCACCAAGATACATTGTTGTATTCAAACGAGTCTTCTCTTCAAAAGTTCCCTCGTATGTAAAATCAACCATTTTTGCAGCATCATTACCAAGTCTCTCAAATTCATCGTTTACAGACGACTCCATGTCTTTGTAATCCACATTATTGAAGCCATTGAATTCAACCTTGGTATCAGTACTTTGCCCCTTCATCATGTGCTTCCATTTGATAAAGCCAAGATCAACAACAGACGCAGAGAACTTCAAACCGGGAACAATACTGTCCATATCATATACCACTCCCAAATCAACTGCAAAACCTGAAGAAGAGGGCGAAAGAGAACCTATCTCAAAACCATCGATTACATTTTCCTCATCCAAAGTAGCCCTTGCCTCACAAAACATCGCCATCTGCATTTGTGCGTGACTTTCAATCAGCCATCGGTTTTCACTCAGTTCTACATTCAATTTATCCACAAGAATATCGGCGTGAGCAAGACCCATAAGATACTTTAAGTTTGCACCAACCCTTATTCCTTTATATACCTCATGCGAATATCCGACAGTAGCTGCCATATAGTTCATTGTATTGATATTAAGACCAGAGAAACTATATGTATTCTCTTGGAGTCCCTTCTTTGCAAATTCAAAAAAACCTTTTGGTAATGCCATTGCCACAGAGGAATGCAGAGAGACACCGACAGAAGTAAAACCGCCCAACATACGAAATCCTGTTGCAAAGATTGTTTCATCCAAGTTCATGCCTATTCGGGCATATTCGGGAAACTTACCTAAGAACTCTTTGTTACTGACCGAACCACTCATAAAAGTTGTCAACTCCTTTTCGCCTCGAGGATAAAGGAATGTTGAAATTCCCACATTTCCTTTTGTCCTGATAGATGTATTTCCGAGTATAAAAGACAAATAGTTACGTTCTGCCTTCATCGCAGGATTCAATCTGTTGTTGTACAATGTTCCGTCAAGGAAATAAGACGAAAGCGCTGTTTGCGCCATGCTCTGAAATGAAGATACACAGAGAAACAATGCAACTGCTATATATTTTAAGTTTTTCATAATTCGTGTTCTATAAAGGAGTTTTATTTAATTTCAATATCACCTGACACCTCAAATACAAGATTTGAAATCTTCAGACCTTGCCCGCTTTCAAGACCGCCGGAACCCGTTGTGCTGTTCGATGTAGCTTCGATAGTCATTGCCAACTTATCAAGCGATGAAATATCCCCGCTCTTGCTCTTTATGGCAAAAGAGAACTTCTGAGGAACAGCATCGGCACTTAAAGCGCCATTTTCATCAACTATTTTTCCTCCTGAACCGGCACGTATTACCAAATCATCAATCTTAATATCTTCAATTATATTATCATTAGCATCCAATGGAATCATTGTGAGCCTCAAGCCAAGAGGCATAGTATTGCAGATATCCATCTTCAAACCAAGAGAAATATTGCTCAGCATATCCGAGGCTTCACCTATACTGCTTTGTAATCCAGCAATTGTATCATGGTAACAAATACGCAACTCTTCGAATGCCAAAGGAATAAGTACAGAATAAGCACCCTTCAATCTTATTGAATCACTGATATCGACATGATGAGTAGCGGTTTTCTTTATAATAGGAGTAACCTTGAAACTGATAGAGTCTGGTATCTCAGCCAACAATTTTGCCAACGACTCTACCTTATAGTTATCGTATCCTTCCTTCTGGTTATTTTCATCAGTAGTGAGGAAAATCTTTGTTTCAACAGGAGAGAGTACATCATTTACCTCATCGTATTCTGCCGGATGAATGCTTATAGTCTGAGCAATTTCCTCACCTACCAAAGCTCCGGTTTTGTCGCGACCGGAAATAAGCAAATCAATATCGATAGGAATACCTATAGGATTTGTCAAAACGAACTCCATTTGTGGGTCGGCAAGAGTTATTGTATTTCCATCTTCTTTCAAGAAATCAAGTTCATCACCAAGATCCAACGCAATTTTCTCATCTACACCATCTATCTCCGCATCGTAAATACCATGGAAAGTCTTCACTACAATATCTTCTATTGTAAAATCCACATTGAAAGCTATATCATTTCCCAACACTGTAGAGTGGAATTCAGTTCCATGAATAGAAGCCTCACCTTCTACGACAATATCCTTATCATATGAAATATAAGAATTTCCATCTGTAGAATCCTTTGGCACCAACCCCTTAAAATTAAACTCTTCATTTCTGAAATCAATACCGGTACACAAGAGTTTCACTCTAAATGGCTCCGACGACGACGGATTATAGCTTGTGCTTATAGAAAGATTACCATTATCCACACTCACACCGGAAGATTTGCCGATAGTCTCCAATTTAAGGAAAGATGGCAAAGCAATATTTGCGACAATATCAATATCCGTATCAAGAGTTTCCAGACCTTTGACTTTCAAATCAAGTGTTATCTCAACATCTTCCTTAAAGCCTATATTTTCAATAAGTTTAATTTCGTTCGGAACCTTCTCGTTAAGATTAAACTTGGTTTTTGTTCCTAAATCGGAGTGAATAACCTCGGTATGTACTACAGCATCCTTGACTTTCAAGTCCGATTCCGACATTGTAAACAGAGCCTGTTTCTCGCCTTTCAATTTATCCAACACAGAAACCAACGATTCCATTTTGGAACCGGCAAGCACCAAATGATCAATGTAATTCTTTTCAGGGTCAACAAACTGAATATGAGCATCGACACCCATGTGGCATTTTCCATCCTTTACAGGGAGATTCAATGTCAGTTTCTGAAGAGCAAGATTCCAATGAGTTTCAGCCAATATGCCCAGATCTTTAACATAAAAGGCATGTTCCGTTTCATTATATACAATCTCTTCATCTTTACCCTCATACGTTGAAAGCTCATTAGAAATCGTCAACTCTTCCGGAAAAGATATTTTCAAAGCATAGCCCTCTTTGAGTTCAAAAACACTGAGCCAATCTTTCTCCATATGTGTTTCAAACTTAATGCTGCTGGCAGCCTCATCAAACTCCACATAGTTTATCATATCAATATGTTGCAGATCATCGAAATCACCATCAAACTTCATATCGATAGAGTTGAAATTAACTTTAATATCTTTTGTTTTACCGGCTACATCGTGGAATGAAAGTTTGGTTTCGAGTTTCAGATAAAATTTAAAATCATCGACAACCATATCATTGGTTACCCCAACCTCGCCAGAAGCAGAATATTCAATATCATACTTGATTTTCTCAGCAATTTTTATTTTTCCATCATCAATATATTCATTTATATTACACAATTCTGTAATGTAGAAACTGATTGATGTTGTTTCTCCCTCTGGTTCCAATCCACTAACAGTTATTGTATTGTCAAGAATTCTATATTTATCAATCTGTTCTTCACTATCATTCTTTGACAATTTAAAGATATCAGGAAAAGCAATCTTGAATGAGATTGATTTTTCACACTCATGCAATGCTTTTGGGTTTGAAATAACAACCCTTACAAGAGTACCTTTAGAATCGGATTCAGTACCCAACTTTATCGTACTGATTGTTTCAATCTGTTCAGGAAGATTGTATTCGAATTCACAAGAGACAATATTTTCCGTAAGTTTTATGGTTTCATCAATCGAAATATTACGCAAGCTCTCCGGTAATTTTCCCAATCCTTCAAAAACATTGTCATCAACAAATCCCATATCAACAGCAGAAGACAATGTAGGTAGTTGATCATTCAACTCCTGCAACGAGATTGTAGGTGTCTTGAATGTCGCAGGATCTACATTAACGGCAGCAATATGGACATCATTGACATTGACCTCTTCAAAATCAATACCTACCTCATGCCTGATAGGATCTATATTCAACGTTATCGGATCAATACCCTCCTTTACAGAGATTGAATCATCCATACTTATGCTATATATACCCTTATCATTCTTATCGAGTATCTCAATCTTGTCAAGATCGATAAGCGAATCAAGTACAATTGCCTTTAAATTTCCAACAGGCAAAGCGATTGTATTACCTTCGATTTTTACATCAGTTGTAATCTCTTTGTTTACCAAATCGTATCTCTTATCTACGCAAGAGGAGATAAGAAACAACATTACGAGCAAAAGCGGAGTTAAAACTTTTCTACACATACTATTCTTGATTTTGTTCTTTACTACTTACAGAATCGGCAATAAAAGCCTGATTATTAATTGATAGAACAAAGATAAATGTTTTTTATCAATAATTTTATAAAATAAACAGAATATTAAACATTTTAACATACCGACTAAATAGGGCAAAAATAAAACCGGCAATTGCCGGTTTTATTTTTGCCCTATTTATGTCTATTTCTGCCTGATGAAAAGGTTCAGGCTATAGAAATTGACCTCACTGCGCTCGGTCTATTTCTGCCTGATGAAAAGGTTCAGGCTATAGAAATTGACCTCACTGCACTCGGTCTATTTCTGCCTG